>JACRHK010000002.1 GCA_016217625.1 Nitrospirota bacterium | reverse complement strand
GTTGCCTGTTAAACTGCTCCTGCTCCTCCTGTCCCTCCTGGGCATCCTGGGGGGTTACCTCTATCTGGAGTACCTGAACCCCGGCGAGGTGGAACTCCTCCTCACCCGGGAGATCGCTTACTCTTTCCCTAAGATCGGACTGGTCCTACTGTCCTTTTCAGCGGGTGCCCTTCTCGTGCTCGCGTTGGTGCTCGCCGGAGAGGTCCGCAAGTTCTTGGTCGGCTGGCAGGCCGCGCGCGATCAAAAACGCGCCCTCCGGATCCAGGAGCTGTACGGCAAAGCCCTCAACTCCCTTCTGGCGAAGCGGCATGGCGAGGCCATGGCCCTCTTCCAACGCATCCTCCTTATCGACCCGCGGCACGTGGAGACATTGCTTCGGCTGGGCACCCTGGCGCTCAAGGAGAAGGGAGCTGAAGAGGCCATCCGCCTCCACCAGCGGGCCCGGGAGCTGGACGGGCGCAACGTGGAGATCCTCTTCGCCCTGGCCTCCGATTTTGAGGTCGCCCAGCGGTGGGAGGATGCCCTCCACGTCCTGGAGGAGGTCTTGAAGATCGACGAGATGAACATCACCGCTCTGATCCGGATGCGCGACCTCCACCAGAGCCTGGGCAGATGGGAAGCCGTGCTGGAGACGCAGGAGCAGATTGTCCGGGGGGCTCTCTCACCCATCGAGCATGAGCTGGAACACCAACGCCTGCTCGGGATCAAGTATGAGTACGGGCGCTCCTTGCTGGAGCAGGGGGTTCTGGAAAAAGCCAAGCGGATCTTCCGGAGCATCCTGAAGCTCCAAAAAGACTTCACGCCGGCCCTGCTGGGTCTGGGAGAGGCCCTCGTCGACGCCGGGGATGTGGAGGAGGCCATCGAGCTGTGGGAGCGCGCCTATCGGCAGTCAGGATCCCCTATCTTCCTTCAACGCTTGGAAGACCTCTACCTCGAACTCGGGGAACCCAGCCGGGCCCTGGCCCTCTACCGGGAAGCCCTGGCCAGAGACCCCCGCGATGCCACCCTACAGTTCTTCCTGGGGAAGCTCTATTTCCGGCTCGAGATGATAGACAACGCCTACGAGACCCTGACTGCGGTGGATGCCGGCTCTGCCCCCCTACCCTGCCTCCATCGCTTGCTGGGGCAGATCCACCTGAGACGGGGAGCGCTGCGCGAGGCGGTGGAGGAACTCCAGCAGGCCCTCCCAATGACTGATCCGGTGGTGAAGATCCCGTACCAATGCGCGAACTGCGGCCTGACCGCCTCTGAATGGTCCGGACGCTGCCCCCAGTGCGGGAAGTGGAATACCTATGAGGTCGACCTGCAAAAGTCAGTCGGGGGGCAAAGGTAGGGAGATGAGCGCTCGGGAAGCACGCGCCTCCGGAATTGGAGAACGGATCTTGATCGTGGACGATGAGGTGGTGATTCGCCACCTGTGCACGGAGATCCTCTCCGGGCAGGGATACGATCCCACGGCCGTCGCGCAGGCCGGCGAGGCGCTGGAGCGCCTGGAGGCGGAGCCGTTCGACCTGCTGCTCACCGACATCCACATGCCGGGCATGAACGGGCTCGACCTGCTGCGGCGGGCCAAACAGATCCGCCATGACCTCCCCGCCATCATCATTACCGGCCAAGGGACGGTGGACAACGCCATCCAGGGGATGCATCTGGGGGCGCAGGGTTTCCTGCTGAAACCGTTCACCCATCGGGAGCTGCTCGAACGGGTGGAAGAGGCGCTGGAGAAAAACCGCCTCTTCCGGGAGAACGCGCGGCTGCAATCGCTCCTGCCGCTGTTTGAGGTCTGCCGGCGCCTCCACTCCGAAAACGACTTGGGGACCTTGCTCCACCACCTCCTCCAGGTGGCGGGAGAGGAGGTGCGGGCGACGGCCGCCGCGGTGACCCTCAAGGAGAGGGGAGACAGGGAGGGGGGAGAGATGATCCTCCAGGCGGCATACGGTGACAACGGCTGGTGGAACACCTCGGGCATCCAGGCCCTCATCCAGCGGGTGCATCGGGGGATGATGGTGCGGAAGGCCCCCTTGGCCGTCCATGCCGGCCCCCACCTCGACCCCCTGCTCCACGAGGCCCTGCAAGGGTCGCCGTTCAACTCGCTCCTGAGCGTCCCGCTTGTCAGCGCTGGGGAGGTGATCGGCATCCTCCATCTGTTCAAGGGGAAAGAGGCGTCTCCCTTCAGCCTGAGCGATCAGCAGTTCCTTTCCATCCTCTGCGGCCAGGCCGCGGGCGCCATCGAGAACGCCCGGCTGATCAAGGAGCTCCTTGCGAAGGCGACCGAGTTGGAGGAGGCGCATTTCGGATCGATCCTCGCCCTCGCCCAGGCCATCGAGGCCAAGGACAAATACACAGGCGGGCACTGCGATCGGCTTGTCCAATACGCCCTGTCCGTGGCCGACCGGCTGGGTCTGAACGGGGAGCAGCGAAAGCAGCTCCGGTACGCGGCCATCCTCCACGACGTGGGGAAGATCGGTATCAGCGAGGCGATTCTGAACAAGCCCGCCCGCCTGACGCCGGAGGAATACGCCGTGATGAAGACCCATCCCAAGATGGGGGCCGAGATCCTCCGCTCCGTGAAATTTCTGAACGACGTCGCCGGCCTGGTCTACCACCACCAGGAGCGGTACGACGGCCAGGGGTACCCTGACGGCCTTCGGGGCGAGGAGATCCCCATCGTCTCACGGATTATCGCGGTCATCGACGCCTTCGATGCGATGACCACCAACCGTCCCTACCGCAAAGCCCTCTCCATGGATCGCGTCACCGAAGAGCTGAAGCGCTGCGCCGGCTCTCAGTTCGACCCCCATGTGGTTGATGCGTTCATCGCGGTGGTCGAGAGCGCGCCGGCCGCTCCGGCTACAGCCCAATCCTAGACACCAATCCCCCAGTTGAAGGGAAATAAGAGATCGAGAGATCGAGAGATCAAGAGATCGAGAGATCAGGAGATATCCCCCACCCGTTTTCTGATCTCTCGTTCTCTCGCTCTCTCGATCTCTCGAAAGATTAAGGTCGCCGGCATGCTTCCACCAGGGCGCGGAAGAGACGCCGGGTGGCGGGGGCTTCGGGGTCTTTCTCCGGGTGCCACTGGACGGCGATCAGAAAGGGATGGCGCGGGGATTCGACCGCTTCCACCAGACCATCAGGGGCCAGCGCAGACGCTTCCAACCCTTTCCCCAGCGCCTTGACCGCCTGATGGTGCGTACTGGTAACCGAGACGACCGCTCGCCGGAGGATCCGGCGCAGCAGGGACCGGGGACGAAGGGCGACCGGATGGACCGCTTCCCAAGGCGCGCGCCCGCTCCGGTGGCGGAGGGACCCGGCCCGCTGGGCAGGAAGGTCCTGAAAGAGACTCCCCCCAAAAGCGACATTCAGGAGCTGCATGCCGTGGCAGATCCCCAACACCGGCTTCCGGGACCGCAGCGCCGCTTTGACCAGTTCCAGCTCGAAAGTCGTCCGCTCATCCGGCGAGAGGTCCAGCGGCGCCACAGGCCGTTCCCCGTAATACCGGGGATGGATGTCCTCCCCTCCGGTCAGCAACACCCCGTCCACCGATGCGAGGAGCGACGAAATCTCGCGCGGGCCGACGATCGGCAGGAGCAGCGGAACGCCTCCCGCCGACGCGATGGCCCGCGCGTAGCGGTGGTCCAGCGTCGCGTAGAGCCGCCCCTTGCGGCGCTCCGCGTCCACCGTGATGCCGATGCGGGGTCTTCGCGTCATCCTCCCTTCCTCAACACGCGTCCCGGCCGAGCGCCGGTCGGCGCCCCATCCCGCACGACCACCGATCCGTTCACGAACACATGGCGGATCCCCTCCGGCGCCTGATACGGATCCTCATATGTGGCCCGATCGCGGATGGCTTCGGGGTTGAAGACCACCAGGTCCGCAGATTTCCCCTCCTGGACGACGCCGCGGTCGTCAAGCCCCAGACGCGCAGCCGGCCTGGAGGTCATCATGGCGACGGCAAGCTCCAGCGGCAGCAGCCGTTCGTTGCGCACGAAGCGGCCCAGGACGCGGGGGAAGGTTCCGAATGTGCGGGGATGCGGCTTCCCCTGGCGAGTCGGCCCGTCGGTCGCCCGGGCCGAGCTGTCGGAACCGATCATCAAATAAGGTTGGCGCAGGATCTCCCGGAGGTTCTCCTCGCTCATGGAGAAGAAGATTCCCATGGCCTGCAGGTCCTCCTCGAGGAGCAATTCGTAGAGCGCCTCCCAGGGGGGACATCCCCGGAGCGCGCCCGCCTCAGCGAGCGTCCTCCCCTCCAGGGAGCGGTTCTCCTCCGTCCGCACAGAGGCGATGAGGACCCGCTCCCAGTCGTCCCGACGCGGATGCGAGGCCAGGATCTCTTCCGTCAGCCGGGCGCGAGTATCCGGATCCTTCAGCCGCGCGAGCTCCGCCGCGCGTCCCCCCTCATAGGCCCAGGCGGGAAGGATGGCATCCAGATCCGTGCTGGCCGCCGTGTAGGGGTATCGATCCGCGGCCACATCCGCTCCGCGTTCGCGGGCTTCCCGGATCAACCGGAGCGCATCGGGCAGCTTGCGCCAGTTCCGATCGCCGGCCGTCTTGAGGTGGGAGATCTGGACGCGGATGCCGGCCTCCTCCCCGATCCGGATCGCCTCGGTAATCGCTTCCAGGAGCTGATCCCCCTCCGAACGCAGGTGCGTGGCGTAGAGGCCGCCGTGGGATCGGGCCACACGGGCCAGGGCCATGATCTCCCCGGTTTCGGCGTAGGCGCCGGGAAGGTAGATGAGCCCCGTGGAGAGCCCCCACGCCCCGGCCTTCAACGCGTCTTCCAGCAGCCGGCTCATCTCCTGCATCTCCCTTCCGTCAGGAGGACGGTTGGCATACCCCATTACGGAGGCGCGCAGGTTCCCGTGTCCCACCAGCGTGCAGAAGTTCACGGCGATCCCCTGATCTTCGAGACGGCGCGCAAACCCGGCGAAATCCTCCCAGGTCTGCGTGAGCCCCAGGTCCCGCAGGTCTTCCGCCCGCTGCCGCCGCGCCTCCCCCAGCAGGGGAACGGCCGAAAGCCCGCAGTTGCCTGAGACCTCCGTCGTCACCCCTTGCAGGATCTTCCCCCAGGCCCGTCCGTCGGCCAGGAGCGTGAACTCGGAGTGGGCATGGAGATCGATGAACCCCGGGCAGACGACCATCCCGGAAACATCCAGCTCCGGGCCTTCGCATGGGTCTATGGCGCCCACGGCGGTGATCCGGCCGCCCCGTATCGCCACATCCCCCCGGTAGGCCGGAGCCCCCGTGCCGTCCACTACCGTTCCCCCCCGGAGGATCAGGTCTGCGGTCATCACTCCTGACTCCTGGCTCCTGACTTTTTACTTCTCACGGTATTTCACTCTTACGTCTCCAGCAGATCCTCCACCGTGAAGAGGCTTCGCACAGGAACCCCCAGGGCTTCCAGACGCTCCCGCCCGCCTTCCTTGCGGTCCACCAGGACCACGACCCCGGCCACCTGGCATCCGGCCTCGCGGAGGATCTGGATCGTCTGGATCGTGGAACGCCCTCCCGTGAGGACGTCATCGACCACGACCACGCGGGATCCCCGGGGGAGGTTCCCCTCGATGTAGGGAGCATCTCCGTGGGGCTTGGGCTCCTTCCGGACGATAAACGCCCCGACCTGATGCTCCGTCCCGGAGCTCAGCAAGGCCGTGGCCACGGCGAGGGGATCCGCCCCGATCGTCATTCCGCCCACCGCATCGACGTCCAGGTCTGCGATCGCATCCAAAAGCAGCCGGCCCACGAGGAAGGCGCCTTCGGCATCCAGCGTCACCCGCTTGCAATCGATGTAGAACCGGCTCTTCCGGCCCGATGAGAGGGTATAGATCGGCTCCTCGCTGAAGACGAACGCCTTACGAAGCTTCTTGAGCAACCGCTCGCGCAACATGTCCCGATCTTTAGAGTGCATAGCGCCCATGGTAGAGAAATATGCCCCTGATTTCAACGCGAATCTACGCGCACTGATTGCTTCCTTATGAGTGGGGAACAAGCACTCCACACCGACACCCTCTCCTTGACAAGGAGAGGGTGGGGTGAGGACTGACCTCAACGCCCGGGAACTGGAACCCTCACCCTGGCCTCCGATGGAGTCCGACACTACCGGACTCATACGGAGTCGTCGGACCTCTCCCTGTTAGGGAAAGGAATTGTTATTGATAGCGGATGAACACTTCTTTCGAGCCTGATCACTCAGCCCCTCAGATGGCGATACCACAACGCGGCAATGATGGTCTTGCTATCGACAATCTCCCCCCTAATCACCATCCCCAAGAGTTCCTCGAAGGGGAGCGTGACGACCTGGAGGAACTCATCGGCAGCCGGGCGGGCGTGGGGCCGTGGCACGAGGTCGCGGCCGAGGAAGACATGGATCCATCCCGTGGAGAACCCGACGGAATGGTAATACGTCACCAGGGGGTCCAGGCGTCCTGGATAGCACCCGATCTCCTCTTCGCACTCCCGCCGGGCGGTCTCCTCCTCCGCCTCGCCCGCTTCCAGGATCCCGGCGGGGATCTCGAGCGTGACGGCCTCGATGGCCGTGCGGTATTGTCTGACGAGATGGACCCGTCCCGTCGCGTCCACGGGGAGCACGGCCACGGCATTCGGGGGACAGGCCACCTCCCGCGTCGCTTCCCGCCCGTCCGGCAGGAGGATCCTGCGCTCTTCGACTCGAAGATACCGTCCCGGATAGACCACTTTCTTATCGAGTAGCTTTTCGTGCAGTTCCATGCTTCCTCCTCGAGGTGCGGCGGAGGAGACCGGGGCGGGTCATCCTCCAGGGATCCAAAAGGGCTGCGAGCTGACCCTCCGGCAGAATCCGGCGTTGCCGGGCGATCTCCTGCACAGTCTTTCCTGCCCGGAAGGCCTCCGCAGCAATGGAGGCCGCCTGGTCGTAGCCGATCGCCGGAGCAAGCGCCGTGGCCAGGGCAAGACTCTGCTCCGCCAGGGTCCGGCAGCGGGACGGGTTGGCGCGGATCCCCCGGATGCAGCGGCGTGCGAGGGTGTCGGCGGCGCGGCTGAGCAGGGCGATCGCCTGCAGGAGATCATAGGCCATCACCGGCATGAAGGTGTTGAGCTCGAAATTGCCGGCCTGCCCGCAGAGGGTGATCGTCGCATCGTGCCCGATCACCTGGGCAGCCGCCTGCATGACCGATTCGGGAATCACGGGGTTCACCTTTCCCGGCATGATGGACGACCCCGGCTGCACCGCGGGCAGGGCGATCTCGCCGATCCCGCCGCGCGGCCCGGAGCTGAGCCACCGGAGATCATTAGCAATCTTCATCAGGCCCACGGCCACGGTTTTGAGCGCCCCGCTCGTCTCCACGACCGCGTCCCTCGCCCCCTGGGCTTCGAAATGATTGACGGCTTCCCGGAAGCGGAGGCCGGTGTCCCGGTTCAGGCGGGCGATCACCCGCGCCGCGAACTTTGGATGCGTGTTGATCCCCGTCCCGACGGCCGTCCCGCCCAGGGGGAGCTCGCAAAGGGAAGCGCGAATCGAGCGGACGCGTCGGATGGCCAGTTCGACCTGTCGGGCATATCCCGAGAACTCCTGGCCGAGCGTGAGGGGCGTCGCATCCTGGAGATGGGTCCGGCCGATCTTGAGGATGCGGTCGAAGGCCCGCGCCTTGGTCGCCAGCGCGCCCCGCAGGCGTCCCAGAGCCGGCAGCAGCTTCCGTTCCGTCTGCTCCAGTGCGGCCAGATGGAGGGCGGAGGGGAAGACATCGTTGCTCGACTGGCCGAGGTTGACGTGATCGTTCGGGTGGATGTCGCGAAGGTCTCTTTGTGCGCGCAGGATCTCGCCAGCGCGGCGGGCAATCACCTCGTTGGCGTTCATGTGGGTCGAGGTGCCGGATCCCGTCTGGAAGACATCCACAACGAACTGATCATCGTGCTTCCCCTCGGCCACCTCGCGTGCCGCCCGGATGAGGGCTCCGGCGCGCCGGCGGTCGAGCAGGCCCAGGTCCCGGTTTACTTGCGCCGCCGCCGTCTTGATCAACCCCAGGGCGCGGAGGAACGATCGGGGGAAACGGAGGCCGCTGATCGGGAAGTTCTCCACGGCCCGCTGCGTCTGGATGCCGTAGTAGGCATCGGCCGGAACGGCCCTGATTCCCAACGTATCGCGCTCAAGTCTCCGTCTTGGCTTCACAGAACCTCCTCATGGACTCCGATGAGAAGATTGTACCGGATGCGGCACGGGGAGACAACTCTCTTTTCCCGTGACGGAGCGAAAAGAGGAGGGTATAATAGACCCGCAGGCAGGAGGGTTGGCAGGTCAACCACACGGAGGAGGAGACGATGGGCTTCTGGGAAACAGTGAAGCGGGAAGCACGGAAAGGGATGGAGGAAGGGTGGGTTTTGGCCAAGCGTGGAGCGGAAGTCGCGAAGATACAAGCGGAGGAAGCGTGGAAGAAGGGTTCCGTCGTCGCGAGGGAGAAGGCCTCCGAGATGGCCGAGATCGGAAGGCTGCGGGTGCAGATCTACCTCGCCCACCAGAAGGCACAGCGGAACTTCACGGAGATCGGAGGGAAGGTTTACGACCTCCTGAAGAGCGGCGTGGCGAAACCGCTGGAGGCGGCGCCGGTCCGCAAGCTCCTGGCCGATACGGCCAAGCTGGAGCGCCAGGTCGCCAAGCTGGAGAAACAAGCGGCCGCCGTCGGTAAGAAAGGGCGCACGGGCAAACCGGCGCTGCCCCGGAAGACCTAAGACAAACAGCCATATTACGGACTATTGAAGTTCTCCTCCCCTTTGTCCCCCTCCTCTAACT
>JACRHK010000233.1 GCA_016217625.1 Nitrospirota bacterium | reverse complement strand
GGTCCTGCGGCCTGTAAACGCCCAAGGATTGCTGATGGCTGATGAGTCGCGAACCGTGATCCGGTCGGGCGCCAGAATTGTACGCTCTCCATATGGATCGTAATCGTAATGCTCCAGGACAGAACCACCCACGCCCGTCACGGCCACGGGGTGTCAATGAGCACGCATATACGGCCACTAATGAGCAAGTGATACCCCGCCAATTTGAGGGTGACCCTCCTGCCCAGATCCGACGGCCAGCTTGAAAAAGAACGCTTGGTCAACGACTGACACCCGGCAACAGGCCGGGATGGGCGGCCATGGGAAGAGGTTCCTTCCCCCCATTGGTCGGACAGATTTCTGTCAAGTTTAAGCTGTAGGAATTCCCTGTCAAGGATATTTCCGTATGTCTCCCCCCGCCCCCATGGGAGGAAGGGGGGGCGGGACGCGTGGCGCTCAGTTTTGTGCAAAGTACACCTCCGCAGGCGTCCGTCTCCCAAGAGCCTGATGTCGGTGCCAGTCGTCTTGGAACGGGAAGTACCGTCCCAGCCCGTGCCGGGCCGCGACCCCGTCGGTGTAATCCGCAGGATATATCTCCTTGTACTTCACGGTCCTCCATAGCCTCCCGACGAAGATGTTGTCCAAGGCCCGTCCCTTCCCGTCCATGCTGATCAGGATACCCCCCGACAGAATCCTCTGTGTAAACGCCTCGCTGGTGAACTGTGCTCCCTGGTCCCTGTTGAAAATCCCAGAAGACCCCCTCCGTAGCGCCTTCTCCAAGGCTGTTACGCAGGACCCGGCCTCCAGCGAATTGGATAGCTCCCAGGAAAGTACGTAGCGGCTGTACTACTCCATCATCACCACCACGTACTGGAATCCCCGGTTCATCGGGATGTACGTCACGTTCGACCACCACACTTGGTCGACCTCTGCCACCTCCAAATCTCGGAGCAAGTAGGGATAGATGGGATGCCCAGGATGCTGACCACTCGTATGTGGCCCAGGCACAATGGCTTGCAAGCCCATCCGGCGCATGAGGCGCGCCACCCGCTTCTCGTTCACCTTCCATCCACGATCCCTCAACTCTCCGGTGATCCGGGGCGATCCGTAGAACGGCCACCTCGTGTAGATCCGGTCGATCTGCCTCATCACCCCGATATTCTCCGCGCTCTCCTCGTCCGGACAGGGGCGATAGTAGAAACTTGATCTGGGAAGGCCCAGCAGCCCGCACTGCCGTGCCACCGAGTTCTGCGCTTGCCACAATTCGATCCACGCTCGTTTCTCCTCCACATTCCGGCTCAGGACTTTTTTTCAACCAGTCCATCTCCACCTTCAGCCGCCCGATCTCCTCATAAAGCGGCGCCGTCAGTTCCTACTCCGTCTTCCCGTTCCGACCCGCGGCCTGGCTGAACACCACCGGGATACCGCTGACCAGATGCCGCTTCCAGTGCCCGATCGGGGAACTTCCGTAGGACCCTCATCGCTATGTTCCCACGATCTCCACTGACTTACGCGGGGTTCGCCATGAGTTCCTTCGCCCGGCTGCGCGGCCCCTTGGACCGGTAGCTGTCGCCGGTGATCACGATCTGCGTGGCGCCATGCGCCAAACGGTCCAAGGCGGCGGATGCGAGCACGGGATTGTCGAAGAGTTCCGCCCACTCGGCAAAGGCACGATTTGTGGTCAGGACGATGGCACCCCGGCCGTAACGGCCTTCAACCACTTCGTAGAAGTCCTCCATGGAGGGCGGACGCATGGGCTTAAGGCCGAAATCGTCGAGTAAGAGCACATCCGGGCGGTGGAAGGACGCCAGCCGGCGCTCATACGTCCCGTCCGCGCGTCCGGCGTGGAGAGATGAGAGCATGACGCTGGTGCGGCTGGAGAGGACGTCATAGCCGCGGCGCACCGCCTCGTGGCCGAGGGCCTGGGCCAAGTGGGACTTCCCGACGCCGGCCGGTCCGCAGAGGAAGACCGACTCGGCGCGCTCGACGAACGAACAGGTGGCCAGATCATAGACCTGCTGCCGGTTGATGTTGGGGTTGAAGCTGAAGTCGAAGGTCTCCAAAGTCTTGGTGGGGTCGAGATTGGACCGGCGCAGCCGCAGCGACAGTTGCTTCTGACCCCGCCGCTCCACCTCGTCCTCCAGGAGCTTCTGGAGAAACTCCACGTAGGTGCACTTCTCCTCGATGGCTTCTCGGTTGCGGACATCGAGGGTCTCCAGGATGCCCGACAGCCGCAGGTTCTTGAGCTTCGGGACCAACTGACTCTTGAGTTCCATCGCGTTCTCCTTCCTTACAAGCCCGACGCAATCTCGTGGATCGGACGGGCGAACAGGGCGGTCTTGGGCAGGGGCCCCTGCGCCACCGCCTCCGGCGGCAAGGGCGTGTTCTCCAATGCCTTGTTCAGGATCATCTTCACCGAGCGGTAGGACACCAGGTTGAACACCAGTGCCCGCCGGCAGGCGGCCTCCACCCGCGCCGGTCCGCACCGCTTCACCATGCTCAGGATGCCCTGGGCCGCCCTCAGGCGGTCCACGGGTTTTTCCTCCAGGAGCTTTCCGATGAGTTCTGCGGTCTTGGGGCCCACCTGGGCGGCCTGTTCTCGAAGCCGCACGGGCGTGGCCAGGAATCCCTCCAGCTTCGTCGGAGGGTAGTGCAAGATGTTGGAGAGGCGCTCACCGGGCCGCTGGGCCCGCGGGTGCGTGGCCACCCGCTCGTATTGGTGGTAGATCTCGATCCGGTGGGGCGTTGCCCTGATCAGGAGCTCCTGACCGACCAGCCGGTGGGGCGCGCTGTAGTAGGCGCCTTCGAAGACCACATGGCAATCCGGATGGAGCTTGGCGTTCTTCCAGACGACGATCTCGTAGCGAACCAGGGGGAGGGACTTCAGGTGCGGCTTTTCGATCTCGAATCGCTCCAGGGGCTTCTCCTTGGTCGTCCCGTGCACGCGCACGCCTGCGGTCTGAATCACCCAGCGCATCAGGTGCTCATTAGCATGGCGGATGTTCTGGTCGGCGGTCTCGAACTTGCGGCCGGCCAGGGCATTGCGCTTGACGTAGTGGACACCCTGCTCGACCTTGCCTTTGAGTCGTGGCGCCCGGGGCACGCATGGCGAGATGAGGAAGTTGCAGTGCTCGGCGAACTCACGGTAGCTGCGCTGCGCTTCCTGATCGTACGTGACAGCGCAGACGATGGCGGCCTTGAGATTGTCCGGCCGCACGCGTTTGGGAAGGCCGCCGAAGAATTCGAAGGCTTGAATGTGCAGCGCGATCCATGTCTCGACCTTCTGATCGAAAACGGCCTCGGCGTACTGATGACGGCTCCAGGAAAGCGTCATCACGAAGACCCAGGCTTTGCGGAGCCGTCCCTCCTTGGGGTCGTACATCAGTCCTGCGTAACCGAAGTCGACCTGCGCCTCCTCTCCGGGGTCCGTCTCCACACGGACGAAGGTTTCGGGAGCGGCGGCCTCCATGCGCCGAACGAAGCGACGCACGCTGGAGTAGCTGCCCGAGCAACCGCACCGCTCCCGGAGCAACTGCCAGATGGCCATGACCTCCACGCCTTGGCGGCGCCACTGAGCGATCCTGTCCCGGTGGGGCGCGACCGCCGGCTTTTGCCCCATAATCACCTGGGGAGTCCGCGCCGCCAAGCGTAGGTCTACCGCCTCCGGGGTGGGCAGGTCCGGCCCCGCCAGCCACCCCTCTTCCTGGGCGATCTGGCGGTACCGTCCGACGGTTCCCCGGTCGATCCCCACGTCCCGTGCGATGCGGCGGTCCCTCTCGCCAAGCCTCATCCGGCGCACCATCTCCCTGACATCCAACACGTTTGCCCTCCTTGCGGCCATCTCCCATCCTCCTGATTGATCGAGAAAATCTCGCGCACCAGAGTGATATGGGAACTGAATCCGAACAAGAGGGATCGCTCGAAATGGCTGGGTATTACTTGCCCATGAGTGGCGGGGTATGCCTGCTCATGGCTGGCTGGGTATGCCTGCTCACACGTGGCCGACTATGGGGTGCTCATTGACACCCTTGGAGCTCAAGATCCGGGGGTAGGTCACCGGCACACGTCGACCCTCCAGGTAGATGCTCCCCTCCTCACTCCCTCCGCTGCGGGCCTGGCCTTCCACCTTCCGCGACCACGGCGGCCCGATCAGCTCCCGCCTCTCCTCCTCGAACAGCTCCTCGATGAACTCCAGCATGCCCACTCGCATTCGTGCCTTCAGGTCCTCCCTCAGGACCCGCGTCAGGTCCAGCGATTCCGTCCTCGTTCTCGACTTCCCTTGACCTCCTTCACTCCCTGCCGTACGCTTCTCCATGGGGGGCCTCCTTTTATGTACAAGTCCGATTGTATCGGACTGGAGGCCCTTCCTTCAAAACCTAACGGAGTCCGGGACATCCCCACGCGGACCCTCTGGTCTTCGACACGATATTCCTCCGGCGGGAGGATAGGCTGGTCTCCAAGGTCCACACCCTCACCG
>JACRHK010000235.1 GCA_016217625.1 Nitrospirota bacterium | reverse complement strand
GCGCGTGCGAAGGGGAGATCACGACGCCGACGGCCGCGGCGATCCTCACGATGCTCTGCAAAGAGTTCGGTCCCTGCCCGCCCCTGACCCTCGAACGGGTGGGCTACGGCGCGGGAGAAAGGGAGACATCTGAGCGGCCCAATCTCCTTCGTGCGCTCCTTGGCGAGACGCAGGGGGTCCTCTCCACGGACCGCACCGTCCTCATCGAGACGACGATCGATGACATGTCGCCCCAGCTCTACGAAGCCGTCCAGGCGCGCTGCCACGCGGCCGGGGCGCTGGAGACCTGGCTCACGCCGGTGCAGATGAAGAAGGGGCGGCCGGGCGTGGTGCTCTCCGTCCTTGGGGAGGAAACGCGGAGGGAGGCGTTGGCGGCGGCGATTTTCGAGGAGACGACGACGATTGGCCTCCGGATCAGCCGGCCGGAGCGGCGCACGCTCCGGCGGGAGTTCCGGGAGGTCTCCACCCCTTACGGGGCTGTCCGGGTGAAGGTGAGCGCCGATACAAGCCGGGTCCTGACGGCGACGCCGGAGTACGAAGACGTGCGGCGCTTGGCGGAACAGGCCGGCGTGCCGGTGCGGGAGGTCCTGTCGGCGGCGCAGGCCGCCGCGCGGGGGTTGCTGGGGGGTCCGGCAAAGTCGTAGGGACAATGCAAATTGCATTCTGCATTGAAAGGAAATGGGATCTCTAGCCGGCATAGCGAGATACTTTCATCAATCAATGCAAAATGAAAAATTCAAAATGCAAATTGTAAAATTTTTCGGACGAAGAGCATAAGGCAAAGCGCAAAATGTCTAACATGCCATTCATTGGCGCTTCCTCACTTTGCAATTTGCAATTTGCAATTTGCATTCTGCATTGACTGGGAATGCCTTGCAACCCGTGAAACCCGGCACGCTCTACATCGTGGCCACGCCGATCGGGAACCTGGAGGACATCACGCTGCGCGCCCTCCGGGTCCTCAAGGAGGTCTCCCTGATTGCCGCCGAGGACACCCGCCGGACGCAGAAGCTCCTTGCGCATTACGGGATCCATACGCCTCTGACCAGCTACCATGCCCATAACCAATGGGAGAAGGCCGAGGTGCTGCTCCACCGGCTCCACGCAGGCGAGGCGGTGGCCCTCGTCTCCGATGCGGGGACGCCCGCGATCTCCGATCCGGGTGTCCACTTGATCCGGCGCTGCTACGAGGCGGGAATCCGCGTCGTTCCCGTGCCCGGCCCCTCGGCGGTGATGGCGGCGATCTCCGTGGCCGGCCTGCGGGCAGAGCAGTTCCGGTTCGAAGGGTTTCTCCCCTCCCGGCGCTCCGCCCGCCTCCAGCGGATCCGCGCGCTGGCCGAAGAAGAGGCCGCCGTGGTGCTGTTTGAAGCCCCGCATCGGATTGCCGCCCTACTGCGGGATCTCCATGAAGTATTGGGGGATCGGCAAGTCGTCCTTCTCCGGGAGCTGACCAAGCTCTTCGAGGAGCGGATTGCGGGTGCTCTCCCCGAGGTCCTGAAACGCGCGGAGGCGGCGCCGCTCAAAGGGGAAATGACGCTTATCATCGAAGGAACCCCCCGGGGAGCTGATCGACCGAAAGCAATGGATCCCCAGAGGATGCTGAAAGAGGCGCGCAGACTGGAAGCGGAAGGGATTTCCCGGAAGGAAGCCCTCGCTCAGGTGGCGCGACAATACGGCTTCTCCCGGCGGGTCCTCTACCAGATGGCTCTCGCGCAGCCTGGGGGTAAAGGGAGGAGGGGCACGGCATGAGTCGGGGGAGGCTTCTGATGATCGGGCTGTTCCTGCTTGTTCCGGGAAGCGTCCTCCTCTACCTGGCTTCCGACACGGGACCCAACCCCTCCAGCGTGTCGCACAACCGGCAGCGGAACGGGATCTGGCTCCAGCACGCCTGGTTCAGCGAACCGCAGACCGCCCAACGCCTGGCCGAGCTGGGGTCCCAGCTCCGGGAGCACGGGATGCGCGACCTCTATCTCCACGTGGGACCCCTCAACGAGGACGGCGGGATCCCACCCTATCCTCCGGAAGTGGCGCGGACCTTCCTCGGAGGGATTCGGGAAGCCGTTCCGGGAGTCCGCGTATTCGCCTGGCTGGGCGGGATTCCTGTGGGGTCTCCGCGGGGGAAGGTCGACCTCCAGGATGAGACGGTCACCCAGGCTATCGCGGATCGCGCCCGGGAGCTCACCACTCTCGGGTTCGATGGCGTGCATCTGAACATTGAGCCGATCGAGGACGGCGATCCCGCGTTCCTGGCCCTCCTGGAGCGAGTCAAGGGTGCCCTGGGTGAGGGGAAGCTCCTTTCCGTGGCCGCGATGAAGTGGAAGCCATTTAATCTGCCGCATCCCTGGTTCCGGAAGTGGTTCTGGATCTCGGCCTATTTTCGAGACGTGGGGAGAACGGCCGATCAGGTCGTGGTCATGGCATACGACACGGCGATCCCGTTCCGGAGGCTGTACGCCTGGTTCGTCAAGCAGCAGACGATTCAGGTCACGCGCGCGCTGGACGAGGAATCCGCCTCGGGGGGAGCCCCCCGCTGCGAGGTCCTGATTGGCCTGCCCACGTATGATCGCGCCACCCGGGTGTACGACCCGGAGGTGGAGAACCTTGAGCAGGGAATCCGGGGCGTCATCGCCGGCCTGGAGGATGAGCGGAGCGCGCGCGAGGTCTTCGCGGGGATCGCGATCTACGCCCACTGGGTGACGGACGAACAGGAGTGGGCGGTCTACCGGCAGCTCTGGGGGAACCAGGGTGCGCAAGAGGGCGGGTAAGTCATGCGGCGCATCCGGCTCGGAACGAGTCGATTCCGACTGCGGGACTGGTCGATCCGGACCAAGGTGTTTCTTCTCTTGGTGGGAATGGTCCTGGGCCCGCTCTTGCTTGCGGCTTATGAGGGCGACCGGGTCAGCCGGCAGGCCCTGCTCGATCAAGGGGTCCGCAACCTCCAGGCGCACGCCCACCGTCTGGCTGATGCGTTGGACCGCCTGCTGGCCGAACGGCAGGAAGAGGCGGCCTGGATTGCCGCGGCCCCTGCGTTCCGTCATGTCCTCCTGACCTCTCCCGCGCGGGACCGTGAACGCCAGGCGGCGCGCGAGGCCCTCCATCACATGAGCGCCCTGCACGGGGGGAGATTTGCGGTCTTCCTCTTCGACGCAGCGGGGCGTCTCGCGCTGCCGTCGGACGAGGCCCTCCCGCAACCCGCGGGGATCCCGGCCCGGCCATTCTTTGCCGAAGCCCTGGGGGGAAAGCCTTCCGCCTCGCCTCCCTCTCTCGATGGAGGAAAAGCTTACCTGTACTTTGGGGCTCCGGTGCAAGGAGAAGATGCCCGTGTCGCGGGCGTGGTCGTCCTGCGGGCCGCGGCGGAGGAGTGCTGGGGCATCGTGGACCGCACGTGGCAGGAGGTGGGGCCGGAGAGCGCGGCAATCGTCACGGATGACATGGGCGTCCGGATTGCGCGGGCCGGCAGGCGAGACCTCCTGTTCCAGGCCTGGGCGCCGCTGCCGCCGGAACGGGCACAGCAGATCCTGTCTGAACGCCGCTATGGGGAGGGCGTCGCCCGGATCGCGGCCACCGAGATGCCCGAGGTCTGGGAGGCGCTGCGCGAGCCCACGACGCGCGCCTACTTCACGCATCGTCTCGTCACAGGGCCCCGGTACCATGCGGCCGGCGTGCAGATGGATCGGAGCCCATGGATCGTGACCATCTCGATTCCCGAGGAGGCGTTCCTCGCCCCCATGCATCAGCACCGCCGGCGTGTCGGCCTCTTCATCCTGGGGGTGGCGCTCTTGAGCGTGGCGGTCAGCCTGGCGGTGAGCCGGATCCTGACCGGGAAGGTCCGCCTGCTGGCCCAGGCGGCCCATGAGATCGCCGAAGGGCGGTTGGAAACTCACCTGCCGAGTCACGGAGGGGATGAGCTGGCCCATCTCACCCGGAGTTTCAACCGGATGGCCTCCGCGATCCGGAGCCAGATCAGCCACGTCTCCGATCTCTACGCCGTCGCGCTGGCGCTCATCCATGCCCGGAAGAGGGAGGAGTTGATTGATCGCGCGCTCGAGCGCGGAACCGGCCTGGTGCGGGCGCACGCGAGCGCGCTCCTCCTGTACGATGAGCGGCGGAAGCGGTTCGGCGGCGTCTTTGCCCACGGCCTCCCCGAGGGGCTGCTGGAGGAGATGCCGTGGACGCCGACGAGCCCGCAGGGCGAGTGTTTCCTGAAGGGAGCCCCCGTTGTCGCCAGCGCGACTCCTGGGCGGGGGATGGGGCTCAGCAGCCTGCTCCACCACGCCGGGTTCAGCTCCTCCATCTCGCTTCCCCTCGTGGCCGGGGAAGATCGACTGGGGGTCCTGACCCTCTACGATCGGGAACGGACGGAGTGGGGGGCCGATCAGATCGTCCTGCTGTCGGCGTTCGCCCACCTCGTCTCCCTCGCCCTCAAAAGCATGCAGGCGCTGGAGGAGGAGCATCGGAAGACCGAGCACCTCACGGTGCTCAACGAGATGGCGGTCTCGCTTGCCTCCGAGCTGGATCTGAAGACCCTGCTGGAGAAGATCGTCCAGGCCGGCCGCCTCCTCGTGGCGGTCGAGTGCGGGGCGATCCTCGTGTTGGAGGAAGGAACGGCGCAAGTGGCCTATTTCCGGTGTACCGGCGCGTTGCCCCAGGAGCGGCCGCCGGCCTACCCTCCTCAGGGAGGCGTGCTGTGGCGCGCGCTGAGCGAGCAGCGCGCCGTCCGTTTGGACAACCTGACGGAAGAGGCGGGATCGGCGGGGTTGCCCCCCGGGCATCCGACGATCAGGAATTATCTGGGCGTCCCTCTCATGGCCAAGGGGCGACTGATCGGGGAGATCTACCTGGTGAATCGCGTGGGCGAGGAGGGATTCACGCAGGAAGACGAAGATCTCCTGGCGACGCTGGCCTCTCAGGCCTCCATCGCCGTCCAGAACGCCCGCCTGCATCAACAGGCGATGACGCTGGCGATCACCGACGGCCTGACCGGCCTGTTCAACTATCGCCATTTCAACGAGATCCTCGACCGGGAGACTGAAGAGGCGCGGCGGCACGGCCGCCCCCTGTCCCTCATCATGGCCGACCTCGATTTCTTCAAGGACTACAATGACGCCTACGGACATCAGGCCGGAGACCGCCTGCTGCAGATGATCGCCGACGTCCTGCGCGCCGCCGTGCGGGAGATCGACTACGTGGCCCGTTACGGCGGGGAGGAGTTCGCCGTCATCCTGCCTGACTCCGACCGCGAAGGGGCGTTGCGCGTGGCCGAGCGGATCCGCTCGCAGCTCCACCAGTGGCAAGTCCCCCACGCGTCGAGCCCCCTGGGGGTCGTTACTTTGAGCCTCGGCGTGGCGTCCCTGCCGGCCGACGCGGAGTCGGCCGAGCGGCTGCTCACGCGGGCCGACGCCGCCCTCTACGACGCGAAACACAGAGGGCGGAACCGCGTGGAGGTGCCGGCGGCGTGACGAGGCGTCGAGTCATCCTGATGGGGGCGGGGGGGCGGGAGTTCCACAACTTCAACGTCCTCTTCCGCTCCGACCCGTCCCATGAAATCCTCGCCTTCACGGCGGCCCAGATCCCGGGCCTCGCGGGACGGAGTTATGCCCCCGCGTTGGCGGGGCCGCTCTACCCCCGGGGGATCCCCATCGAACCGGAGGATCGCCTGGCGGATCTGATCCGCGAGCGCGGCGCGCGGGAGGTCATCCTCGCCTACAGCGACCTCGCGCACGAGGAGGTCATGCACAAGGCCTCCCTCGTTCTGGCTGCGGGGGCCGACTTCCGCCTGCTCAGCCCCGAGGCGACGATGCTCCGGGCCTCTGTTCCGGTCCTCTCCGTCTGCGCCGTCCGGACGGGCTGCGGCAAGAGCCCGACCACGCGCTACCTCTGCCGCCTGCTCGCTGCGATGGGGATTAGGCCCGTCGTCCTCCGGCATCCCATGGCCTACGGCGATCTGGAGGCGCAGCGGCTCCAGCGGTTCGCCGCGCCGGAGGATCTCGAGAAGGCACAGTGCATGATCGAGGAGCGAGAAGAGTACGAGCCGCTTCTGCGACTTGGCGTGGTCGTCTATGCCGGAGTGG
>JACRHK010000234.1 GCA_016217625.1 Nitrospirota bacterium | reverse complement strand
GTCCAGACCTTGCGGGAGAGGCGTTTTTCGACTATGCCCGGGAGGAGATCCGCAAAACGGACGCCCTGCTCTTCGGGCTGACTTCGCTCTGCTCGAACTATCCCCTGACCCTCCGGCTGGCGTCGCTCATCAAGGAGACCGTGCCGGGGGCCCGGGTCGTCCTCGGCGGCCCCCAGGCCTCGGCCGTCTTTGCGCGGACGCTGGAGAAACATCCCGCTATCGACTATGTCGTCGTGGGCGAAGGGGAGCAGACGCTCTGCGATCTGGTCGAGGGACTCCACGCGGGGCGCGACCTGGCCGCGATTCCGGGATTGGCATTCCGCAGGGAGGGAAAGGTCGTCTTCACAGGCAAGCGGCCCCTCCTGGAAGACTTGGACCGGCTTCCGCTCCCGGACTGGGACCTCGTGGACCTCACCGCCTATCGGAACGAGGAATATGAAGACTACATTGAGATTGAGGCGGGCCGGGGCTGTCCCCTCCGCTGCACCTTCTGCGCCACTTCCCCGATGTGGGAGCGGACCTACCGTGTGAAATCCCCCGAGCGGATCCTCCGGGAGATGCGCTTGCTGCACGAGCGGACGGGCGTCACGCGGTTCGGCCTGGTGCACGACAACCTGGCCGCGCGACCCCAGCGCTTGCGGCGTTTCTGCGAGGAGTTCCTCGCCCACGGGACCCCGTTTCAGTGGACGTGCAGCGCCACGGTCAACAGCATGTCGCCCGAAACGCTCGACCTGATGCACGCCTCAGGCTGCCGGGGAATCTTCCTCGGCATCGAGACCGGCTCGCCCCGCGTGCAGCGGCTCATCCGCAAACACGTGCGCCTGGAGCGCGTGGACGGAATCATCCGGCACGCGCACGCCCTGGGCATCCGGACGGATACGGCGTTCATCATGGGGTTTCCGGAAGAGGCGCGGGAAGACCTGGATGACTCCCTCAAGATGGCGCTGATCTGCCGCAAGGCGGGGGTGGAGCGGGTGTTTTTCTCCCTCTTTGCCCCCTTGGTCGGCGCGCCCATCTATGAGGGATACCGCGAGAGACTGGTCGCGCGCAGGGGCGAATGCACCCTGGCCATCCTGCCGTTCGCGTTTCACGGTGTAGAAGAGATTGTCCAAGAAGACTCCGGGCTCTTCTCCCCTTTTTACAGAATCCCGAACCCGCTGCTGGATGATCTGCCGCTGGTCGATCTCAACACGTTCATGGACGAGATGATTGACTGGTACACCGTGGCCTACGACAACCTCCTGGAGGTGACCCACGCCCTCGGCCTGAGCCCCCTGGGGCTTTTCGAGCAGTGGCACGCCTGGTTCCTGTCAAGGGGACATGCCGCGGTGCAGAGCGGCGAGGTCTTCTATACGTTCCCCGAGTTCCTGGAATGGTACGAGCAGGAGGTGCTCACCGACATCGGCCAGGCCGCGTGAGGGAAGACGGCCAAATGGCAGGACGGTCGAACGGACACTGTTAGCCTTGTCATTAGCGTTCCCGTATGATACGATTTTTGCATGCTCAAGAGAAAAGGGGCAAGAGACTTCACGAGAGACCCTGTGGTCAGGAGGTTTTTGACCCTGATCGCGCCTTTGCCTTTGATGAAGAACATCAAGGAGATCTATCTGTTTGGCTCGCGGTGTCGGGATGATTGGAGCCCTGACTCCGATTACGACATTCTGCTTGTGGTGAGCAGGAAAGAGAGGAAATTCATCGGCAGACTGTACGATGCCGTCATGGATGTGCTGCTTGAGACAGGGAGGCTGATCTCATTAAAGGTCTTTACGGTATCCGAATTTCAACGCCTGAAGGCCATTCCAACCCCCTTTATTCAGAATGTTATTCGGGAGGGTGTACGGCTTGAAGCCCGCAGTTAAGGAACTGATAAGGGGATATATACAGAAGGCGGAGAAGAAATTACAGGTCGCGGAGAGGCTCTTGGCTTCCGGCGACTATGAGGATGCGGTTTCAAGGGCCTATTATGCCGTCTTTCATGCAGCGCAGGGGCTCCTTTTCACAGAGGGAGAACGGGCAGAGACCCACAAGGGTCTGGTCACCCTCTTCGGGCTCCTTTTCGTCAAGACGGGTAAGTTTAAGAAGGACATCGGGAAGTATCTGGCTAACCTGAAGGATGACAGAGAAAGCGGGGATTACGAGGTCTTTTCCTATATCGACAGGGAGACCGCGGAGGCCGCAATCAGAGAGGCAAAGGCATTTCTCAAGGAGAGCAAGTCGTATTTAAAGCGATACCGCTTGCCCTAACACTCCCGCCACTTGCGGGTTCCAGACAGCCGAGGGGAAGGTCCGGAGTTGCGAGGTCTTCTACACCTTCCCCGAGTTCCTGGAGTGGTATGAGCAGGAGGTGCTCACCGACATCGGCCAGGCCGCGTGAGGGGCGCTGGAAAGATTACGCGAAGATCTCGGCAAGGGGGATCGCGAGGCCAGGAAGCAGGGGGGTCGCGATCGTGTCACCCGTTTCGCGGGACAGTTCGGCGGCGCGGACGTAATCACCCGAGGCAGCGCGGCGGTAGACCTTCACGGTCTCCAGTTCGGGGTCCACGATCCAGTATTCGCCGACGCCGTGCCGCGCGTAGAGCTTGCGCTTGATGATCTCGTCGGTCTTGCGCGTCGACTCGGAGAGGATCTCGATCACGAGGTCCGGCGCGCCCTGAATGCACTTCTCCGTGATGAGGGAGGCCCGGGCCGCTGAGACAAACAGGAGGTCGGGTTGGACGACATCTTGGTCCGAGAGGACGACGTCGAACGGCGCGTGGTAAATTCTCCCTTTGGGATTTTTTTTGACATAGTGAGAAAGGAGATGCGACAAGTTCATGGAAACCCGTTGGTGTTTTTCGTTGGGTGAGGGAGTCATATAGTGTTCTCCATCGATGAGTTCGTGGCGCTTGCCGTCGTCCGTGAAAAGGAGGTAGTCCTCGTAGGTGAATTTGACGGATGGAGATTTCTTGGAAATAGCCTGGGAAGTCATGGGCGCTCCTCGGTTGAATGCGCAACACCAGTATCCTATCAGGCTTTCAGGGGCATGTCAAATTTGCCGATTGGGCGTGAGAAAAACCCTTTTCCCAAGGGAACGGGGCCCCGCGCTTGGGGAGGCTGTTTTTTCCGTGAACCGTCTTCCGCCCTGCGCCGACTAAGGAAGCAAATCGGGGAGCCTGCCGAGTGGACGCGGGCCGGGAAAGAGGAGTCTAGAGGGGGGTCGCCCTCCACGGAGGGGCACCCGGAATGTGATCTAGATCACACGGAAACTGCGATCCCCGTCACAGACGGGACGGAATAGATAGGGTAGAAGAGTGGCATGTTCAAAATCCTGCCGCCGCATGAAGCGATAGACTCGGTGCTCGACGATCCGCTCATTGTCGGGGCCTTGCAAAGCGGCCCGATCGCGCGGGTCGGGGGCATCGGAGACCCGGCCTCGAACGATGTCCCCCCGGAGCCCCACTCTCTGACCCCGAAGGATTAAGAGGGCGCAATGAACACCGCGTGAACCTTTTCACGGTCGAGAGCGACAAAGGAAATAGCGGACAAGCAAAAACGCTTGACTTTTACCTTGCAAATCCTGTTTACTGGTACGGGAAAATCAACAGCCGGTCATTGAGCATTTCTGTAAGAGCAAATAAGTGAAAACCCGATTTTCATATGCGGTGCCGCTGGTGGGCCTCTTCTGCTTGGCGGCGGCGCCGGCCTGGGGAGAGGTCTCCCTCGTGGACACGCCGGCCGGCCAGGCGTTCAAGGCCCGGCAGTACGACGTGGCCCTGGCCGAGTTCCAGAGGCTAGTGGCGCAGCATCCGAAGGACGCCCTCGT
The DNA here is from genome assembly GCA_016217625.1 of Nitrospirota bacterium. Taxonomy (GTDB): domain Bacteria; phylum Nitrospirota; class RBG-16-64-22; order JACRHK01; family JACRHK01; genus JACRHK01. Next base: position 2,178 of record JACRHK010000234.1, on the reverse strand, counting down.
CCTCCGCTACCTGGCCATCACGCTCGACCGGATGGGGCGCTATCAGGAGGCCATCCAAGTCTACCACCAGGCCCTGGCCCTGACCCCGCTCAACCCCTCCCTGCACTTCCACATGGGCACCACGTATTACAAGGGGGGATGGACAGACTATGCGGAGCAGAGCTTCCGCCGCGTGATCCAGATTGCCCCCGACACGCTGTATGGGGAACGGGCGCGGCAATATCTCGATGCCCTCGCACACCAGCGGATCCAACTGCAACCCTCCGGCCCGCCCCACCCGTGGGGTTTCTATTTGCAGGCGGGCCTTCAGTCCGACTCCAACATTCCGTCCGCTCCGCGGGACCCCGCGCTGTTTGCGGGCGACCGGTCGGGGGTCCGGATCTTTGAGTACCTCTGGGGCACGTACCGGTTCCTCCGGCAGCCCGGGTGGCTGGGGGCGCTGGAGGCATCCACCTATCAGGCCCAGTACCCGGAGGATGCCTTCCGCCGGTTCCGTCTCTCCCTGTACACCCTCGGCGCGTCGCTCCAGCGGACGACGACCCTCTGGACGCTCCCTGTCATCGGCTCCGTCAAATACGAGCACCGCACCGCGCTCCTCGGGGGGGACACCTATAGTCGATCCCATGTAGTCACGGCGGGAGGGCAGATCGGCTTCACGCCGGAGACATCCACCCAGGTCTATTACCGCTACACGCGGGATGATTTCACGAACGAAGGGTTCGACCCGGCCCTCTCCTCGCGCGACGCCGACAATCACGTCTTCGGTCTGGCCCAGGTCTGGTACTACGCCAACCGGAAGGGACAGGTGCGCGTGGGGTACGAGTTTCAAGACAACCGGGCCGATGGCCTGAATTTCAAGATGGACGGCCACAAGATCTCGTTGGGCGGGGTCATCCCGCTGCCTTGGGAAGCGCAGGCCAATCTGGGGGCCGACTACAGCCGGGAAACGTATCCCGATTTCCAGGGGCCGGTCCGACGGAAGACCGACCGGCGGAGCTTCACGGCCGGGCTGTCGAAGTGGTTCACCCGGCATATTCTGGGACGGCTGGATGCGGCTTATACGAACGAAGGATCGACCTATGACCTCCTCTCGTACCGGCGGTGGGTCTTCGGAGGGAGCGTGGCGTATGTGTATTAAAGAGTCCAACGTCCAAGGTCCAACGTCCAAGGTCCAACGTCCAAGGTCTTGGATGTTGTGCTTTGGTCTCCTCCTTGCGGGACTCTTGCCGATGGAGGCGTACGCGCAGGCGATGGCGCAGGTGACGTGGGTGCAGGGGACGGTGGAGCAGTACGTCCAGGGAGCGCCTCCGCCCCGACCAGTCTCCGTCGGCACGCAGCTTGGACAAGGCGATCGGCTGGTGACCAAGGCCAATGCCTCGGTGGAATTCCGCCTGCCGGACGGCAGCCTCGTGAAGGTTGGAGAGTTGGCCACGGTGAACCTCCAAGAGATCCAATTCGATCCGTCCACGGGCAAGAAGAGCACTGTCGTGGGGCTGGTCTGGGGGAAGGTGCGGGCGGTCGTGACGAAGCTGACGGCCAAGCGCGACCGGTTTGAGATCCACTTACCCAAGGGCGTGGCCGGCGTTACGGGGACGAATCTCGGCGGCGAGGTCGGGCCGGGGTTCGAGGAGGCCCTGAACTTCGATGGGGGCGTGGAGACCCAGGACCCCTGCCGACAGCACCCTGTGCCACCCGGCCACTTTGCGCGGATGCGCGAGCGGTGTTTCGAGCCCCCGCTGCCGATTCCACCGGACCGCCTGAGCGAATGGAACCGCCTGATGGCCTTCCAGACGGGAGCGCCGGGGGCGCAACCGCCCTTGGATGTCGCGATGGACGCGCATACCAACGTGGATTCGCTCTCCTTCACCTTGGATGTCGCGGTTGACCTGGCCCTCGGCGCGATTGAAGAGCCCATCGTTCAACGGATGTTGATCCCGCCGGGCAGCCAGGAGGGCGCGCCGGTCTATCCTCCCTATCGACAGGAGCCCCCTGCGGCTCAGGAGGATTTTGGCGGGCCGCCGATGCCTACTCCGCCGCCGCCACCGTCGCCGCTGCCCCCACCGGAACCGGGGCCGCCGCCCCCACCGGAACCGGGGCCGCTGCCCCCACCGGAACCGGGGCCACCGCCACCGCCGCCACCCTGCGAGAAGCCTCCGTGCGGAAGAGGTGGGAACATTG
>JACRHK010000020.1 GCA_016217625.1 Nitrospirota bacterium | reverse complement strand
TCCTTCCCGCGCATGTGGCCAGGGGGCTTTTTTCGTCCTTGGGGGAATAGACGTAGGAGCGCTTTTTCAAGCTGCACACGTGTGTTCGAAAAAAGGAGGGGATGGCATCGGTGAGCTCGCAGGGAAGATCGACCCGGTCGGCGTCATATTTTCCCGCGTATCGGAGAGCGAGACACGGGGCGATGATCCGGTCTTGCGGGTCGAAAAATTCGAAATCGAGGGTTTTTAAAACGGTTCCCCTTTTGGAGCGGGAGATGGAAAAGATCACGGCTCCGAGGCTGCGACCGCCATGGGAGCGGATCTCCACGGGGATGTAGCGAAAGGAGTCCCGCAGAGCGGAGAAATGGAAACTTCCGGCTTCCCCGGACCCTTCTTCCCGGGACCGAACCCAGAGGTGGCGGATCATCCAGTTGACCGCCTCCGGCCCCCGGTAAAATCGGCATCCGGGAGTTTCCCGCATCCTGAAGAAGCCGCTGCGGATCTCCGGGACTTCCCGGAATCGATAATCGGTTCGGCCGCCGTGCAGCGTGCGCGATAAGAGCCCATAAACAAGCCTGCCCCACAACCGGTGGAATCGTTTTCCCGCCTGGCCGGCAAGCCCGGAAAACGCCGGGATCGTACGGTGAAGCATGCTTTCCGGACGCAGTCGAAGAAACCGGCAATCCCCCAGGTGCTTCAGGCCGGCTCTGCGGTATACCCCCTCGGCCTCCCGGGTCATTCCCGTCACCACGAAATCCGCCCCCAGGGAACGGATGCTTTCGATGAGCAGGCGCCCGATCCCCTTTCCCCGGAGCTTCTCGGACACGAAAAAGGTGGTGGCCCACAAGACTCGGGAGAGCTTTCCATCAGCCTCCAGCATCCCCGGCAGCAACCCGTGGTATCCCACGGGGCGCCCCTCGTCGAGGGCGATGGCCAGGGCCGGGTCATCGGGTTGGCCGTAGGGATTTTTCATCTGGGACAATACACGGGCAGTGGAAACCGGCACGACTCCGGCACCGGCAAAAGATCCGGCCACCCGCTCCAGGTCTTTTAGTGGGACGATTTCGATTCGCAAGGAGCGATTCATCGGGAGCAATCCTTCGATGTCCGATCAACGTCATGGACACCCCCTTTTACCACGAACCGCTACCTTGATCGTACAGAAAAATCGATAGAATACCTTCCTTCTGCATTCACTATTCACTACTCACTACTCACTATTCACTATTCACTACTCACTTCCCTCTGGGCGGCGCCTCCCGCTTCGGCTCGGTGTCGTAGTGGGCCAGGTAGAGCGGCAGGCGGATCATGCGGGCGTCCTGCTGCCGCTGATCGATCCAGTGGCCGATGAGGCCGATGGTCCGGGCCAGGATGAAGAAGCCGTTCAGGCTCTCCTCCGGGAACCCCAGGTCCACGAGCACGCAGGCGATCGTCCCGTCCAAGTTCAGGATCAGCGTGTCCTTCTTGGCCGTGGTGATCTTCTCCACCTCGAGGGCGAAGTCGAGGTGCGGTGTCTTGATCGGCTGGGTTTTGACGAAGGCGATGAGTTCCGCGACCCGCTTGTCGGGGTTGCGGAGCGACTTGACCCGGTGGCCGATGCCGGGGATTGGCCCCACGTTCTTCTTCATGTAATCAACGAACTCCTGAGGGGTCATCCCCTGGGCCAGGGCGAATTTGAACCAGCGTCCGGCGTCAGTCACCGCGCCGCCGAAGCGCGGGCCGATCATCGAGATCCCGGAGGCCACGGCCTGAGATAGCGGGATGCCGGCATTCGCCCCGATGATCGTGGTGAGGGCGCCCGACACGCAGGGGCCGTGATCCGCGGAGAGGATCAGGATCCGCTTCACCAGCTCGGCCTCGATGTCGGTGAGCAGCCGCTTCACCCACAGCAGGCCGATGACGTGGGGGATGTCGTAGCCTTTTGCAATAAGCTCCGAAGCAGGGTAGCCCAGGTACATCGGCTCGTCGCCCCGGTCGTCGCAGATGGTCGAGCGCAGGAGCGGAGGCGCCATGACCTCGCCGCCCTTGATCGCCTCCTCCACCCCCTTGGGGAGCTTGGGCAGCGCGGCGACATCCGGCTCGGCGATGGGGAGGATCTTCCCCCGCGCTTTCAGGTCTGCATACACTTCTTTGATGGACTGGCCCAGCCCCCCGAAGGTCTGGGGGACGACGGCCCCGGCCTTTCTGAGCACCTCGCTCTTGTGCCTTGCCGAGCCCTCCCCGTGCATCCCCTCCTTGGCGCCCGCATGGCCAAACTTCATCCCCTTGGGGAGGTGCTCCTGGCAGAAGCCGGCCACGACGCAGACGACCTTGATCCGGCGCGGTTTGGCAGCCAGCCACTCGGCGGCCAGCTCTTCCGCGTTCCCCCCCATCTCGCCGACCAGGACGACCGCCTTGGTGTCGGGGTCCTTCTCGAAGAGATCGAGGAAGGTGACGAAATCGGAGCCGGGGTAGGCGTCGCCGCCGATCCCGATGGCCGTCGTGATCCCGTCGGCGAACTGCGAGCACATCCAGATGATCTCGTTGAGGAGCCCGCCCGACTTCGTGATGACGCCGTAGGAGCCGGGGCGGTAGAGCTTGGAGAGGATCAGGTTGTCGTAGGCGCCCCCCACGACGCCAAGACGGCACTGGCCGGCAGAGATGATCCCGATGGAGGAGGGACCGTTGAAGATCTTCCCCTTGGCCAGGGCGGCCTTCCGGACCAGCTTGGCATCCTTCTCCGGCACCCCTTCCGTGATCATCGAGACCACCCTGATGGAGTCTGCGTTCAGGGCGTCCATGGCGGCGCCATACGCCCGGTCGGCCGCGATGTAGACGAGGCTGGTGTTCACATGGGGGTGGCGCTGCACGGCATCCGCCACGCTCTTATAGATCGGAAGGGAGAGGACCTTGTTCCCGAACGGCACCTCCGCCGACTTGCCGGCGTCAGGGGGGAAGACGAACGCTTCGACGTAAAACGGCTTCTGAATCAGGTGGCAGAACTCGGCCATCCGGCGGGCCGCATTGACCCCCGCGGGGCCGCCCTGGATCACCACGCGGGTCTCGTGATTGGCGACAATGCTCATCGTCACTTCCCCCCTTTCAACGCGTAATCCACGATGTCGGTGAGAGGGGTACGCCGATCATGGACGTGGATGTCGAATCCTTCCTTCTCCAGCTCACGCATGGCGGCAAGCCCTTCCTTCTCATAGGGGCCGCCCCGCCGGACCCAGATCTTCACCCCGTCGAGCTTCCCGGCGGCCTT
>JACRHK010000232.1 GCA_016217625.1 Nitrospirota bacterium | reverse complement strand
TCAAGGCGAAGATCAGGAACGTGAGGAGTCCGAAGCGCGAGAGTTTGCCGAAGGGATGGGGTTTGTCCTCGAGTCGTTTGACCTCGAGGGTGCCGCCCCCCAAGAGCGCGAAGAATGGCTCAGGGAGCAGGGGGTCTTCTTCATGCGTCCGCCCGGGGGTGGGGGAAGAAAACGCCAAGGCGCAGAAGAGCGGCCGGAGGACGTGTTCGCTGAGGAAGCCCTGAAACTGCTTGATGAAGCCGTCCCGGAGGAGACAAGACACAATGAAAACGGCAAAGAGTAACATGGAGAGGGCGAAGGGTAAGGAGTGTGTCGTGCGGCTCGTTGCCTTTTGCCTTTTGCTTTTTACCTTTTTCCTTTTCCCTATGGCGGGGTGCGGCGGGGGGAAGGTTGCGGTCCAGAAAGACAAAGACGCCCAGGCGCATTACAAACTGGGGGTGTCCTACCTCAGCGAGGGGAACATGCCGGCAGCGATGGTGGAGCTGCAAAAAGCGCTGGAGCTTGATCCCGAGGAGAAGAACGCCCACTATACCTTGGGGATCATCTACGACGCGCAAGAGAAACACGCCGAGGCCCTGGAGTTCTTTGGGAAGGCCCTTCAGATTGATCCGCAGTTTGCTGAGGCTCACAACGCGCGCGGCATGACGCTGGCCAGGCTCCGTCGCTGGGACGAAGCCATCGAGGCGTTTCGGACGGCCCTGGCCAACCGGTTCTACGCCGCCCCCCATTTCGCCTACTATAATATGGGGTTGGCCTATTTCAACAAGCGGGATCTGCCGCGGGCGCTGGAGCACTTCCGGGAGGCGCTGCGCATCCAGCCCGCCTTTGGCCAGGCGCGCTACTGGCTGGGGGTGACGCTGCTGGAGTCCGGTCGGACTCCGGAGGCGGTTCGGGAATTGGGCGAGGCCGCGCGCGTCAGCCCCACGCCGGAAGCTTTCCTCACCTTGGGCGTGGCCCTCCTGAGGGAGAACCGGCGGGAGGAAGCGATCCGAGCTTTCCGGAGGGTCGGTGAGCTGGCGCCCGGGAGCGAGCTGGCGAAGAGCGCGCAGCAGTACCTCGACCTCCTCAAGTGAGCAGGCCATGGAGACGTTGGGGCAGTATCTGAAGCAGGAACGAGAAGCGCGGAGGCTGAGCCTGGAAGAGATTGCTAAGGCGACGCGCATCAAGGGCGCTTATCTCCGCGACCTGGAGGCGGACACCTTCGGCAGCATCCCCGGGTGCGTCTTCTTGCGGGGATATCTCCGGCTCTACGCCACCAGCGTGGGGCTGGATCCGGATGAGGTGCTCCGGCGTTTCGAGGCGCAGTCCCTGGGGGAAGGACTGACTGGTCAGACAGGTCGGGACGGGCAGACCGCCGCGGCGGGGCGGAGTTGGGTTCACTGGAAACGTCCCAGGGTCACCGCGCTCGTCACAGTCAGCCTGCTGATTGCCGGCTTGGGTCTGGGGTATCTACTGGCCGACCGGCAGAGCGACCGCCCGCTCCGGGAACCCGCCTGGCGCAAGGCCCGCCTGCCCCTGCCCGACAGGCAGGCGGGGGACAGGCAGGGACGAGTGGGGACTACCGGCCCGGCGTATCCGGTGGAGATTGAGGCGCGATCTCCGACGGGGTCCATGGAGGAGTTCACGCTCACCCTTTCTGCCGTGGAGGACACGTGGCTGACCGTCCGCCTGGATGGGCGGAAGTCGCATGAGGTCTATCTCCAGAAGGGCGAACGCGTCCGCTGGCTGGCCCAAGATCGGGCGGTCCTGACATTAGGCAACGCGGGAGGGGTCCAGATCCGCTACAACGGCAAGCCTGTGGAGTCGCTGGGGGCCTCAGGACAGGTGGTGCGGAACATCGTCTTCCTCAAAGGGCAGGAGCGGCCGATGATTTTTCCCAAGCCGAAGCCGGACGCCTATCCGTTTGCGGACGAAGGATAAGAAAGTAAAGGCATTGCAAATTGCAAAATGTAAAATGCAAAATGCAAAATGCGGACGAAGGATAAGAAAGTAAACCCCGAACTACGCAAGGGGCAATGGTCATCCCTTGTAGCCGCAGGCTTTAGCCTGCGTTAAAAAGTCACCAAAACGTGAAATGAAAAACCATCGAGAGGCACGCAACCTAAAGGTTGCGGCTACATGCTTGCGTAATTCGGGGTAAAGGCATTGCAAATTGCAAAATGTAAAATGCAAAATGCAAAGTTTGAAATTTGCAATTTTCAATTTGCATTTTGCATTGGAGCGCAGCGACTAACGCCGGCGTAGCTCAGTGGTAGAGCAGCTGATTCGTAATCAGCGGGTCGGAGGTTCAACTCCTCTCGCCGGCTCCAACCCATCAAAGGGCTGCGGTTCATGCCGCAGCCCTTTTTACTTCTGTAATCGACTGCCGCCGGGGCTTTCTGCCAGATCTATGGTGCTTGACACCATCAGACTCTCGTGATACCCTTGTTCGTATGCCCGGGGCGAAACTCCTCTATTACGCCCGGATGGTTTATCCGGACGGCGCCGTCCGTGAGATGGTCATTTGGAAACTTCCGAGGGTCGATGTGGAGCGCCCCCACGGGCTGAAGTATCGTTTGTACTATGGGGCGTCGGATGGCACGTGTCTCGTTCGATACGACAACGAGCGGGGCAAAGGAGACCATCGCCACGTTCGCGGCAGAGAAGTGTCCTATCAATTCCGGGACGTGGAGACGCTGATCGCCGATTTTCAGCGTGATATCGACCACGTAAGGAGAGAGTCATGAGTCGCAGACGGATCAAAGTGGAGATAATGAGCGAAGCGGCGATGAACCGCAAGTTTATTGATGCCTGGAAACGCGCTGAGAAGGGTGCGCTGAAAGAACCTGAGGTTCATCTCTGTTTTTTGGATGCGGCGACGTTGCAGGGGGTGTTGTCGAACCGCCGCTTGGCACTCCTAAAATCCCTTCACAGGATTGGCCCCGTGAGTATCCGCAAGTTGGCCAAACAGGTCCGCCGAGATTACCGCAATATCTACGACGATATCCGGTTGTTGCTGAAAGCCGGGCTGGTCGAGAAAGATGCCCGCAGCAAGGTCTATGTTCCCTGGGACAAGATCCAGACGGAAATCGATCTGGCAGCATAAATCGGCCGAAGACGCGGCCAGGCCGTTGAGTCGATTGAGATACCGAGAGCGTATCTCCAAAGCATCGTGAGCTAGCCCTACGGGGTGTGCCCGGAATGTTTTTAATACCCCGCAGTCTTGCAGCGGGGTAGTTCATGTGGTACTCACTGCCCGGTCATCTGGGCAAAGAGGTCCTGGATTAAAGCGAGGAACTCATCCCGGCGGAACGGCTTGGTGAGGTAGGGGGCCTGTGCGCTCTGCAGGAACGCATGGGTTTCGGGGGAGACCGTGTCGCCCGTGATGAAGAGGAGGCGCCGGGCCAAGCGCGGATGATGCTGCTGGAGCGTCGCGTAGAACTCTTTCCCCGGCATGCCCGGCATCTTCAGATCGCAGACGATCAGGTCGTAGCGACCCTTCCGGAGCCGCTGGAGGGCTTCCCGGCCGTCGGCCGCCGTGTCGACGTGGTGTCCTTCCGAGCAGAGGAAGTCGCAGAGGAGGTTGCAGATGGCCGGCTCATCGTCGACGATCAGGACCCGCCGCCCCCGGACGTCCGAAGGGGCGGCGGTGGGT
>JACRHK010000228.1 GCA_016217625.1 Nitrospirota bacterium | reverse complement strand
GGGATAGCGTGTAAGGATAAGGTGTTTACGCTTGAAGCGCGAGAAGCCTGACGTCCTTGTTTTAGGTGGGGGTCTTGCGGGACTCTCTGCCGGCGTGGCGCTGACGCGGGCCGGCCGGCGGGTCCTGGTCCTGGAGGGAAACCCCGGCGTCGGCGGCCTGGCCAGGACGCTGTCGCACGGCCCCTTCCGGTTCGACCTCGGCGGGCACCGGTTCTTCACGAAGGATGAGGCGGTGGAGACGTTCCTCCTGGACCTCATGGGCGACGAGCTGGTCACCGTCTCCCGCTCCAGCAAGATCCTCCTGCGTGATCGCTACATCGATTATCCCCTCAAACCCCTGAACGCCGTCCGGGGCTTGGGTCTCCCCGTGGCCGTCCGGATCCTCTTCGAGTATGCCCAAGAACAGATCAAGGGCTGGATCCGGCCGCCGCGCCTCGTCTCCCTGGAGGATTGGGTCGTCAACCGGTTCGGCCGGACGCTGTACCGGATCTACTTCAGGGACTACAGCGAGAAGGTCTGGGGGATCGGGTGCGGGCGGATCTGCAAGGAGTGGGTGGAGCAGCGGATCCAGGGGCTCTCCCTCGGCGCGGCGATCCGCAAGGCGTTCGTCAAGCCCCGGGGCAAGCCGATCGCCACGCTGGTGAATCGTTTCCTGTACCCGTCCCTGGGAATCGGCCGCATCGCGGAGCGGATGCGGGAGGAGATTGCGGAGTGCGGCGCCGTGCTCACCGACGCGCGCATCGAACGCCTGACCCGCCGTGGAGACCGAATTGCGAGCGTCTCCGCGCGGCATGAGGGTCTCTCGCGGGTGTGGGAGGCGGAGACCTTCATCTCGACCATCCCGATTGCCCCGCTGGTCCGCATGCTGGACCCGGCGCCTCCGGACGACGTCCTCCGCGCCGCGGACCGGCTCCGCTTCCGGGACCTCATCCTGGTCGTGGTCATGCTGGACCGCCCGCGGGTGACGGATCAGACCTGGATCTACATCCCCGAACGCGCGGTGCCTTTCGGGAGGATCCACGAACCGACCAACTGGAGCGCCCGGATGGCGCCGGAGGGGCAGACGCTCCTCGTCACGGAGCACTTCTGTTTCCGGAGCGATCCGATCTGGGGACGGTCCGACGCGGAGCTGACTGAAGAAACGGTCTCCCATCTGGAGCGACTCGGGTTCATCCGCCGGAAGGAGGTTCTGGGGAGCGTCGTCTTGCGTATCCCCAAGGCCTATCCGCTGTTCGAAGTGGGGTATCGCGCGCATCTGGGGACGATCGCGGCGTATCTGAGCCGGTTCGAGAACCTGCGCCTCGCGGGGAGGGGCGGGATGTTCCGGTATTACAACATGGACCATGCCATGGCCTCGGGGCTGGAGGCGGCGGAGGCGATTCTGAGGAGCTTCCCCGCTCCGGAGGAAGCGGCGCCCGAAGACCTGGTCTTGGAGGAGATCCCCTCATGAAGTGCGCGTTGATCATCCCTGCCTGGGCGCCCGAGGAGATCTTCTCTTCGAAGACGGTCAACTCCCAGTCGAACTACTGGCAGCCGTTGGGGACGCTCTATGTGGCGGCCTGCCTGCGCCGAGCCGGGCACGAGGTGCGGTTCTACAACGGGGGGATGATGGCCCATGAGGAGATCCTGCGTGAGGTCCGCGCCTTCTCCCCGAAGTTTGTGGGGATCTATTCCACCACGTTCGGCTGGCCGAAGGCCCTGAAAACGGCCCGGGCCGTCAAGGAACTCGACCCGGGCATCTTCATCTGCGCCGGCGGCCCCTATCCCATCGCCTTGCAGGAGCGGTGTCTGGAGCCCGGAGGGGCTATCGATGCGATCGTCACCGGGGAGGGGGAAGAGACAGTCGTGGAGCTGGCGGAGCGGCTGGAGCGCGGGCAAGGCCTCCGGGGGGTCCTGGGGGTCGCCTACCGCGAGGGGGACCGTGTGGAGAAGAACCCGCCGCGGCCCTTGATCGAGAAGCTCGATGCCCTCCCGTTCCCGGCGAGGGACCTCCTGGGCGACGCGAGCCGCTATATCCCGCCGCCGGGGACCTACCGGAGAAAACCGGTCAGCGTGTTGATCACGAGCCGGGGGTGCGATAGTCGGTGCGTCTTCTGCTTCCAGATCGACCGGGGGCGCAAGGGCGGGGTGCGGGGCATTCGCTACCGGAGCATCGACAACGTCCTTCAGGAGATCGAGCACTGTCTCCGGCAGGGGTACCGGGAGATCAAGTTCCTGGACGACACCCTGACTGCCGACTACGGCAGAGCCATGGACCTGGCCCGAGCGATCCAAGCCCGCCGTCTGGACTTCACCTGGTTCGCCTCGGCCTGCGTGAACCAGGTGGATGAGCCGCTGCTCAGTGCCTTCAAGGAGGCCGGATGCTGGGCCATCCTCCTGGGCGCGGAGAGCGGGGTGCAGCGGCACCTCAACACGCTCCGGAAAGGGTTTACGCTGGAGCACACGCGCCGGGCCGTGCGGGCGGCCAAAGCGGCGGGTCTGAAGGTCAGCACCCCCTTCATTTTCGGGATTCCGGGCGAGACGTATGAAGACGGGCTCCGGACGATCGAGTTCGCCCTCGAGCTGAACCCCGACCTGGCCAACTTCCACGCTCTGACGCCGTTTCCCGGCACGGACCTCTACGATCGCCGGGATCAATACGGCGCCGTCTCCGGGGACCACAGAGACTTCACGTATCAAGGGGCGGCCTTTGTGCCGTATACCATGACGCGGGAGGAGATCGCCGGGCTGCGCCGGCTCGCCTTCAAGCGGTTCTACGGGCGGCCGGCGTTCCTGCTGCGGAAGTTGCTGGAGCTCAGGACCCTCCATGACGTGGGGGTCGCGCTTCAGAGCTTCAAAAGCCTGTTCTGGCTGTGGGCGAAGCGGGATCTGTTCGTCCGGAGGAGACCCGCCTCGGGCGGGCAAGCGGCTCCCTCCAGGGGCGTGCGGGTCAGATCTGCAGATATTCCCTGAGCAGGGCGGGATACCGCCGAGGATTGAAGAAGATATTCGTGATCTGGTAGCACTCGTGGGTGCACCAGCAGCGGCGCTCCCGGATCGGACGGAGGACCTCCCCGGCG
>JACRHK010000230.1 GCA_016217625.1 Nitrospirota bacterium | reverse complement strand
CTGCAGTTGCGTTCGATCGATGTTCCAGAGGTCGTCGTCGGATGTATGGATGTAGTTGTCCGGCCAGTTCGTGAACGTGATGGCAGGCACGCCGATGGGGGCTTCATTGATCTTGTTCCCCGTGACTTTGTTCCCATCCCCCAGCAGGAAGATGGCCGCCTCATCGCTGTGGGTGATGGTGTTGTTCTCGGCCTTGTTGTCGTCGCCGAAGAGAACCAGCCCGTCGAAGATGTCGGTGTCAAAGACGTGGTTCCCCTCCACCTTGCCCCGGTTCCCCTGGAGGTAGATTCCCGTCTGGCTCTTCCCCGCCGTGTTTTTCGCGATCTTGACGTCGTCGGAGTCGTAGATGAGGATGTTCGTGGCAATCCACTCGCACGCGGCGACTGAGACACACGGCGACCAGATGTGGTTCATCACCTTGTTGTCCTCGATCTCTCCGGTCGCCCCGTAGCCGATCTGAATGCCGTTCTGTCCGGCGCCCGTCGTCGGCCCGATGCCGGTCACCACGTTCCCCTTCGCTTTCAGCTCGGTCCCCGAGCCGTTCCCCGTGATGCCGTTCTTCTGATAGTCATGGACGCTGCTATTCTCCACCTCCACCTTCGCCGTGCCGCCGGCCCCGCTCTGGACGAAGATCCCCAGGCCGCTTTGGCACCCCTCGCCTCCGGGCAGCGACTTCATGTGCCGGACCGCCGCGTCCTTCACCTTACCCGAGGCGTTCCGATAGTAGATCCCGATCATGTTGGGCCCGCAGACGATGCCGCTCCCCGACCCGTCCACCGTCAGACCCTCGAGAGTCACGTTCGTGGTATCCATGACCAGGATCGCGGCGGCAATCGCCGCCGCGCCGAAGCTCAGGCTGGTCGTGTTCGCCGCCATCGGGGAAGGCTTCACGACGGCCCCGTTGTCTCCTTTCAGCTTCAGGCGCTTCGTAATTATCACCTGCTCATCATAGGTCCCCGGGCAGACGCGGATGGTCGCGTTGGGAGCCGCCGCATTCACCGCAGCCTGGATGCTCACATACCCCGCCCCCGGACACTGCGCCCCGTCATCATCCACCACCAGCATCGGATCCGCCGACACAGGAAGGACCGTGAACAGACCGAGCGCCAAAGCCGAACCCGCAAGACCGAAGAGTGAGATTACCTGTTTCATCGCACACCTCCTTGAGAAAAGGGAAGCAGAATCCGACGAACGTGACGTTCATTGACTGGACGATCGTAGGCGTTAACGGACGGAGTACAACGAGCGAGCAGATGCGAGACGACGAACCGCAGACTGAGGCGCTGACGCATGACAGACCTCCCTGCCTGCCGGCAGGCAGGCATTCTGCGCCTCTCTTGTCGGCAGCCCGGCAGTCCCGAAAGCAGGACCGAAGAAGGGACCCGCGGCTTTCCGGCCCCCGGTTACCCGGGGTGTGGCGGTTCGGAGTTGAAGCGAGTGTGGTGGATACTACCGGAATCTCACGGGGACGTCAAGGAAATTCTTAGGAGAACATTGGGAAGCCAACGCCGCTTTCTAGTGTGGTGTCTCATAAATAGCATGTGTTTAGAAAAGCCCTTTTTTCGTCATTCCTGCGGAAGCAGGAATCCAGAACCTATTGAAACTACTGGATTCCCGTTTTCACGGGAATGACAGGTTCTAAACATATTATTTGAGGGACACTACACTAGCGGTAGTTCGTGAACTCCATGTGGATCCCCAGGTCTTCCCCCCGGAGGAGTTGGATGACCCCCTGGAGGTCGTCCTTGTTTTTCCCCGAGACACGCACCTGATCCTCCTGGATCATGGCCTGCACCTTGAACTTCGTCCCCTTGATAAGCTTCACAATCTCCTTGGCCTTCTCCGAGGAGATCCCCTGCTGGAGCGCGATCCGCTGGCGCACGGTCCTCCCGGCCGCCGGCTCCACCTTCCCATAGGAGAGGGCCTTCAGGGGAACGCCCCGCTTGACCAGCTTGTTCTGGAGGATGTCGAGGACGCTCTTGAGCTTGTAGTCGTCGTCCGAGACGACCACCAGTTCGTGCTGCTCCAGCGTCACGCTGCTCCGCGTCGCCTTCAGGTCGAACCGCTGCTGGATCTCCTTTGTCGCCTGCTGAAGGGCGTTCTGGACCTCCTGGAGATCGATCTTCGACACGATATCGAACGAATGCTCTGTCGCCATTGTTCCTCCCCTGCTTGAAGAGAACCAGAGAGCTAGAGATCAAGAGATCAAGCAGTAAGAAAAAAGTCGCGCCAAGGTCTCTGATTTCTCAATCTCTCGATCTCTTGATCTCTCTATCTCTTGATCTCTCACTTCCCTACGGCGTCAGCACCGCCACCCCCGCCGGCGGCTTGAACTCAAAGAGCTTATCAGGCAGCCCCTGCGCCAGCTTCACCTCGCGGAACCGGAGCGTCTGGACGTTGCCCCCCTGGTCGAAGAGCGAGAAGCTCCGGATCGTCCACCCCTGGGGCTCCACCTCCAGGAGGATCTTCTTCACGGAGGGCCCGCCACTCTTGGGCAGCAGCTCCAATAGATAATTCCCCCGCTGGTTCGTCCGGTTCTCCAGGGCAAACCGGATCTTGAACTCCTCGCTCAGGCGCCCCACTCCCGTGAGGAAGTTCACGGGCGTTTTCCCCTGAAAGGCGCGGCTCAGGGGCGTGCGCGCCGCCTGTTTCCGCTCCGGCTGGTAGATCCAGAGGTATTCCCCATCCACGACGATCTCCTGAATCACGGGCTTCTGATACTCCCACCGGACCTTGCCCGGCCGCTTGATGAAGACCTTCCCCTGGGCCTGCTCCTTGGTATTCGTGAGCTTATAGAGCGTCTCCTGCGTAAAAGCGGCCTGGAAGTCCTCGGCCTCCTCATAGCGGGCCTGGAGCTTCCCCACGACTTCGTCAAGCGACAACTTCTCCGCCGCCGCCACCCCGCTGACAGCAAACAGCAATCCTCCCACCAACCCAACGATAATGCTTCTATACACGCGCATCCCTCTCCCCTTCAACAATGTATCCCACCAAGAAACCCGCCAACCCGGCGGCCACGGCCTCCATCTCCGGGCCGCCTCCCCACAGCGCGCCTCACGCCTTCCGCCTCACGCTACAAAGCGGGCGGCCGCCGGCCGATGACCTCGCGGGGGCGGCCCCCCTCGGAGCGGGTGACGAGGCCGTCCTCCTCCATCATCTCGATCATCCGGGCCG
>JACRHK010000229.1 GCA_016217625.1 Nitrospirota bacterium | reverse complement strand
TTTTGCATTTTGCATTTTACATTTTGCATTGCCCCCCCTTAGAAAAGGGGGGATGGAGGGATTTGATGCAAGGCTAAAGCCTTGCCCTACAGATAGGCTCTACGCCATAATCCAACAGGCGTTCCGCAATCTGGCGTGCTTTTTCTTCCATTTTTCATTTTCCAATTTTCAATCTTCAATCTTCAATTTCCAATCTTCATTTTACTGTTACCAGCTTCCCCCGCCGCCCCCGCCGGAGCCGCCCCCGGAGCCGCCCCCGCCGCCGAAGCCGCTGCCGCCCGAGCCGCCGCTGGATGGCCTTGAGACAAACGCCTGCTCCATCGTATGGACGCTGCTTCCCAGGTCGCTCGTGAAGTCGCTCACGCTCCACTGCCCGGAATGGACGGAGGGGCCGCTGTACCAGGCGGGGGGAGGGATCGTCAGTCCTTCAAACGCCTCGGCCCAGCGGCCGGCCAGGCCGAAGACCATGGCGAAGGGGAGGACGCGGCCGAAGAGGTCCGGCTGCTTGTCCAGCAGACGCTTGATCTGGTCTTTATGCACGCGCTCGATGAACTCCCTGTGGCCCAGGATCTTTGCAACCGTCTCCACGCCCTTGCGTGTCATGCGCGGCATGGAGCGGGCAAAGAGGTAGACGAACACGGCGCTGACGCCGAGGGAGAGGAAGAGGAGAGGCACGGTGCGGCCCGACGCCCACCGGAACGCGCTGATGAAAAACAGGACCAGGCCGACGAGGAACACCGCGATGAAGCCGGCGACGAGATACGTCGTGCGGATGGTCCGAGGGTTGCCGTAGAAGTATCCTTCCTTGGTCAAGCGCTCATAGAGGGTTTCCCGGACGATTTCGATGGTGGTGTAGAACTTCTCACGCAGGTCCGAAACCAGCACCTCTTTGCGTGAGCCTGGGAAGAGTTCGTTGAATATTTTCATCTCATACGGCTTGAGCGCGCTGAAGTCCGGCGGCTTGTCAGCCCGGACAAGGCGGTAGTCTTTCTTGGTAAAGAACAGGAGGCGCTCCCGCGCTGTTTCCTCGATCCGGAGATACCCCCGGACGGCCAGATCCACAATCGTGGGGACCACGTCCCGCGGGTCGGCCCGCTCATCCATGAGAGTTCCAACCTCGGCGGGGGAGAGCCCTTCCGGGGGCTCGTACCAGGCCGTGACGGAGGGGATGGGGCCGGGGTTCCTCCCCCGCTTCCACCAGAGGGTCCCCAGGATGAGGAGGGTCAGCAGGGGAAGGCCCAATGGGAGGTTGTCAAGGAGGGCGTCGGTTGCCGTCTCAATCTGCGAGGGCGGGGCCAGGACGCCCTTGGGGAGGCCGACGACGATCGTGAGCCCTTCGCCGGGCTTCAGCGGGCGGTTGACTTGCCATGTGATCCGGCTTCCTTCACGATGCTCCTTGGCGTCTTTGCCGCGATCTCCGTAGTAGCCGGTGTAAGAAGTCGCCTGGACTTTCTCCGTCGGCGTCCCGGCTGGGAGGTGGACGCCGGCCGAAGCCTCGCGGATGGGGACCTGCCAGCGGTTCCCCGTGACGTTCCAGTAGAGCTCGTCGTGGCCGTCGAAATAGTTGATCCCCCGCCGGACGTGGTAGGTGATGACATATCGATGAACGCCCGTGATGTAAACCTTGGGATCGCCGATCCGGATGCGGAGGTCATCTCCCACCTGGGAGAGTTCATAGGGGCGCTGGCGCCCCTGATCATCGGTGACGCCCAGGACCTGCAGGCGGAGGAGGTATGCCGACCCCTGGCGGTCGTATTGGACGGGGATGTCGCGGTAGATCCCGCGCTTGCGGTTTTGCTCGAAGTCGTAGTCGATGGTCTCGGTGACGGTGTAGGAGGCGTCGGGGTGGAGGACGATGTCCACGGCGAAGCGCTGGATGACCTCTGCCCCGGCGGAAAGGGGCCAGAGCAGCATCATAGCCGCCGGGAGTGCCGCGCAGAGATATCTCAGGTGAAACATCCAGGCCTCCTTCCAGTCACACACCCGGTAAGTAGTCTAGATGGAATCTGTTGCGTCTGTCAACTTGTAAAGGACTACTGAGAATATGGGAAGTACGCCTTTTAGTGCGCGGGGGATGCATGGCGGATGGCGCGGAGGAGGTGGTGAAGGAGGGCATCGCGCTCCTCGTTCTGGTAGATGCGCTGGCGGGCCAGGAGGGCGTCGAGGTCCACCTCTGCCGCGTCGCGGTCCGGGCCGCGGTGGCAGGCGAATGCCTCCGGGCCGGTCTCCCCCTTCCGGTTGGGCACGCGGCACCCCCCGCACATGGCCGTGGCATCAAGCATGATGGGGTTGAGGCTCACAATGGTGCCGATCCCGTGGGCGAGCGTGACCTTTGCCGTCTCGCGCATCATGATCGCCGGCCCGATGACGATGGCTTGCGCGATCTTGTCGCGGCCAAGTATGCGCCGCGTGATGACCTCGGTGACGAGGCCCTTCTCGCCGGCTGTGCCGTCGTCCGTGGCGATGATGAGGTTCTCCTCGCCGATAACCTGTCGCACCCTGTCCAGCCAGAAGAGGTAGGGGGCTGAGCGCGCACCGTAGACCAGGATGACTTTATTGCCCGCTTCGCGGTGGGCGCGGAGGATCGGGAAGATGGCCGCAAGGCCCACGCCGCCGGCAACGAGAAGGAACGAGCCATCCGCGCGTTCGATGGCCGACTTGGTTCCCAACGGCCCGGAGAAGGCCATGAGCCGTTCCCCTTCCTTGAGTTTCTCGAAGTCCGCCGTGCTCTTCCCCACGACCTGATAAACCAGGGTGATCGTGCCGGTTTCCCTGTCCCAGTCGGCGATGGTCAGCGGGATGCGTTCTGAGTTCTCGCTGTGCATCACCATGACGAACTGGCCTGCGTGGCAGGTGCGCGCAACGAGAGGGGCTTCGATGACCATCTCGTAGACATCGGGCACGAGGCATCGATGCGAGAGGACCGTGAACGGTCTTGAGGCCAGGTCTATGAGGGCCTGGGCGCGTTTGATTGCCGGGGGATCCGCCTTGCGGCCTGAGAGGGACTTGTGGATGGAAACGGCCGCTTTCTTTCCGGCGCCCATCGCCAGGATGACGGTCGCCGCGCCTGTGACCGCGTCGCCACCGGCGAATGTGAGCGGCAGCGTTGTCTCGCCTGTTTCAGGATCCCTGACAGCAATGGTCCCTCCGCGTCCTCCCTGAAGCCCTTCGGTCGTCTCAAGGAGGATCGGGTTCGGGGTCGTGCCCAGGGCCGTCACGAATGTCTGCGCCTCGATCTCAAACTCTGAGCCGGGGATCGGGATTGGCCGCCTCCGGCCGGAGGCGTCCGGCTCGCCAAGCTCCATCCTGACGCACCTGACGGCGCGGACGCCGCCTTTGCCGTCACCCAGTATCTCCACGGGGTTCGTGAGGAGGCGCAGATCGACCCCCTCCTGGATCGCATTCTCCACCTCCTCTGCGCGCGCAGGCATCTCCTCCCTGGAGCGGCGGTAGACAATGGCGACTTTCCCGCCGCTGATCCGCTTGGCCCACCTGGCCGCGTCGATGGCAGTAAACCCTCCGCCCACAACCACCGTGGAAGATCCCACGCGGACAGGCGTGTCGAAGTCAGGGCTAAATGCTTTCAATAAATTGAGGCGCACGAGCAGCTCGTTGGCGGAATAGACCCCCGACAGGCCCTCCCCGTGTATCCCCATGAAGCGCGGAAGCCCGGCGCCTGTCCCGATGAAGACCGCTGAGAAGCCGCCGTCGAAGAGGTCCTTGATCGCGATCGTCCGGCCTATCGTCACGTTCGTGACGATCCTGACGCCCAGGGCATCGATGATCTGCAGCTCGCGGCGGAGGATTGACGCGGGGAGGCGGAACTCGGGGATCCCGTAGGCCAGCACGCCGCCAGGCACGTGGAGCGACTCGAAGATCGTCACCCGGTATCCGAGGACGGCGAGGTCCGCGGCGACAGTCAGCCCGGCCGGCCCTGAGCCGATGACGGCCACGGCATGGCCCTGGGAACCCCGGCCCCCCTGGGATGACTTGAGCGAGCGGACGTAGTCGAGGACCCGTTCCGGCTCGTTCTCCCAGACATAGTCGGCCACGAAGCGCTCGAGGCGTCCTATCTCCACGGGTAGATCGCGGATGGCCGTCGAGCACGAGAGCTGGCACTGGACCTCCTGTGGGCAGACCCGGCCGGTGATGGCCGGGAGGTTGTCCCTCTCCATGAGCACCTTCCACGCCTCGAATATCTTCCCCTCGCGCAGTTGGAGGATGAAGCGCGGGATATCGATCTGTACGGGGCATCCGCCCATCGAAGGCGCCTCCCGGCGGACCTTGCCCACAGAGCACGGCTTGGTGTCGCACTGGATGCAGTCGGCCGCATGATGGACAGCCTTGAGAGGAAGGAAACCGGCATTGACCTCGCGCGTGTCCGGCAAGGGCGGTTCCTCTACGGCCAACCCTTCTAACCGGGCAAGGATCGAGGCGGCTCCGGTGTCTCCTGCCAGCCCCCGGATGATCGCGTCGCGGCCGCGCCAAAATCCTATCAGATCTCCCTTGGGGAGCGCGGCCAGGCGCCCATCCCGGACGGCCTGAGCGAAGCGGCTGTAGAGATCGCCGTTTGACGCGTTGTCTTTATCTGCCGGGCCGGCCATCCGTGTCTCGCCTAGCTAAGTCCGAAAAACCGCGCCATGTTTTTCCAGGCAGTATCCATGCGGCGCTGGAGCTCTGCCTTCTGCGCCTGGCCTTCCGCGCCCTTCATGTGCTGGAAGCGCGCCTGCGGGGAGATATACGGGTCAAGAGCGTCATGCCCCTCAGTCTTGTCGAAGAAGGGGTGGGGGAGCCTGCTCAGGGTGAAGTAGCGGGCGAAGTTCCCGTTGTCTGTCTCCACCTCGAAGGAGTAAAACGTCGCCGAGTCCACGGCCTGTTTGGCCAGGTCGATCGACTGGTTGGCCGGGTATGTCCAGCCGGGCGGGCAGGGAGCGAGGATCCTGAGATACGCGGCGCCGGGTATCAGCAGGGCCTTGCGCACCTTGATCATGAGATCCACCGGGTCATCCGGCGATGCCTGGGCGACGTACGGGATATTGTGGGCCAGGGCGATCGCGATGATGTCTTTGGGGTTCGTTTGCTTCCCCTTCACGACGCGGCCCACGGGAGCTGTCGTCGTGTTTGCGCCCCACGGGGTGGAGGAGCAGCGCTGTTTGCCCGTGTTCATGTACGCCTCGTTGTCGTACGTGATGACGAGGGTGTCCTGGTTGCGCTCCCACAAGCCGGAGAGGGCCTGCAGGCCGATGTCGAACGTGCCGCCGTCTCCGGCGAAGCCGATCACCTTGTGGGGCGTGCGGAGGTCCCCGCGCTCCAGGCGCGTCCTCGCGGCAGACTCGATGCCGGATACCATGGCGCCGATGTTCTCGAAGGCGGAGTGGAAGTAGGGGAAGCGCCAGATGTTGTTCGGGTAGGCGGCGGTCGTCACGGTCATGCAGCCGGTCGCCCCGCAGAAGATCAGCTTGAAATACAGCCCGCGTCTTTTGAGGTCTGTCTTGATCTCCACGGCAAGCCTGTAGAGATCGTCCGGTATGCCGGCCTTGCTCAGCTCCCCGGCCGCGGGCGGCTCCTCCTTTAAGAGCAGCGGCATGAGGCCCGGCTTTGCGAGATCCTCGGCTGTCCATGCGCCTCGATCAAGCAGCGCCTTCCTGAGGAGAGACTCCCGCATGTTTGCGGCCCTTGCCACGAGATTGAAGATTGTCGGCGCGGCGCAGCCTGTGCAGGTGGAGAGGCCGGGCGCCAGGGCGCCGCTGACCTCCCGGTGCTCGGGGGCGGAGAGGTCAATCTCCGGGACCTCTGTTCCCATCAGCACACTCTCGCGGTTGGACGGAGCGATCCACTTCTTCTTGTAACAGGCTATCGTAAGCTGCGAGCCGATAGGCTCGTAGCTCTCGCGGATGGTCCCGGCCTTGTCTGTCTGTTGCATGGTCGTCACCTACCGTTTGCCTGCCGCCTCGCGCTTCAGGACAGGAGACCCGCCCGGCGCAGGCTCTGCTCGGACCTCGTAGAAGGCCCTCGCGGCGGCACGCATGTTCCTTTCGGCCATCCCTTTGGATTTGAACTCCGCGGTCTCCAGATGGGACAGGAAGGTGTGGATGTCCAGAGCGCCCGGGGCGACGGCCAGGAGCGCCGCGGTCATGGCGATGGAGTTGCGCCGCCTGTCTCCCAGCTCCTCCTGCGCGATCCGGTATCCATCCACGGCGCAGATCCGGTAGTCCGCCGTGCCCAGATCCTTGCGCACCTCGGCGGGGCTCCGGGGCGTGTTGACCAGGAGGATGCCGTCGGGCCGGAGCCCCCTGATCGCCTCGCGGGACAGCAGGCCCGGGTTCACGAAGACGTCCATGTCCGAATGCACAATGGGCGAACGGAGGTGGATCCGGTCGCCCCCGATGCGCACGTACCCCTGAGTCGGGGCGCCGCTCCGCTCGGCGCCGTACACGGAGAACCCCTGCGCGTATTTCCCGCCGGCCTCGATGGCGGCGGAGGCCAGCATCTTGCACGCGGTCTTGATGCCCTCGCCGCCGCGGGCGAACATCCGTATCTCGTGATGGGTCTTCTCTGCGGGCGCAGTGAAGAGCGCGTCGCGCGCGGCCTCGAGAAGGAGGGGATGGGGGCCGGCGTCGCGCACATCGAGGTGGAAGACCTTCTGGTAGGGGGCATCCTGCGGCTCCCCGG
>JACRHK010000224.1 GCA_016217625.1 Nitrospirota bacterium | reverse complement strand
CCTGGTGGTGAATGAGCGTGCCGGGCTTGACCTCTTCCTCTCCGGGGCCGCCGCTGACCACGAGCACCGGGACCTTCTCGGCGTAGGAGCCCGCCACCGGGTTGACGAGGTTGTGCCCGCCCGCGCCGTACGTGACGCAGACGGCGCCCATCCGGCCGGTCGCACGGGCATAGGCGTCTGCGGCGAACCCTGCGGACGGCTCGTGCGAGAGGGTGATGATCCGCAGGCCCCTCGGCTTGCCGAACTTGAAGAAGAGGTGGATGACCAGATCGCCGGGGATGCCGAAGAGATGCGTAATGCCGATCTGCTTCAGATAGGCGACCAGGTAATCACCGAGCGGCATACGGGGTTTCACGGCAGTCAGTCCTTAGGCACCGAGTAGGTGCGCTCCTTCCAGATGAAGGCGCTCCGGAAGCGTGCCAGCCAGGCGGAGTACAGGAGCAACCCCTGAAAGGCCAGGGCGCCCAGCGGGGTCAGGAGCGGAACCTTCCACTTCGGTATGGAGAAAAATGCATATTTCCTCATATTGTTAATATTATGTAAAATTATCCATACCAACCCGATCCCCGCCACAGCCGCGCCGCCCTTAAAGCCTTGGGCGCTGAGAAGCAGCCCCGCCAGGAACAGGGCGAGCGGCGACCAATAGAAACCTGCCACCCACAGACCCGACTTCAGTGCGGAGAGCGCGGTGCTGCCTGTCAGGAGATAAAGATTCTTCCCCCATCCTTCCACGAGATGGCGGAGCGAGGTATACATCCTGGCGCGGGCCAGTCCGAACCCAGGATGCAGGGCGATCCGATAGCCGTGGGCTTTCGCCAGGCGGGCCAGGGCGACGTCTTCGAGCATCTCGCCTCGGATGGCCTCATGTCCTCCGAGATCGAAATAGGCGTCGCGCCGGATGAGCAGGAACTGCCCGTTGGCGGCCGCTGCCGGAGCGGCGGGGTCGTTGACCTCCACGCGGCGGAACCGGCGCGCCAAGAACGTAAACACGACCGGCTGGACGATCTGTTCCCACCAGGTGACGCAGGTCTGCTCGGGGCTCAAAGACAGAAGGGCGACCCCATCCGCCTCCGCCCTGGCGAGGGTTTCTCTCACGGCGTGGGGGGCCAGCGTCACATCGGCGTCTACGAAGAGGAGCCATCCGCCTGAGGCGGACCCGCGGGCGGCGGCGGTCCCCACATGGAGGGCGTGGCTCTTACCAATCCACCCGGGTGGAAGCGTCCTGTTCCGGATGAGCCGCAATGACGGCGCCCTCTGCCGGATCGCCTCAACTACGGCGGCGGTCCGATCGGTCGAGGCGTCGTCCACAACGAGGATCTCCAGCGGGGGCGTCTCCTGGGCCAGGAGCGAGGCGAGACAGGCAGTAATCCGCGCTTCCTCGTTCCGAGCGGGGATGATGACGGATACTGTTGAAGTGTTCATTGTGTTATTGTGTTTTTTCGGCGTTTTCTCTTTGCCAGCCACGCCTCCAACTCCTTCAGCGTCATCGTGTTGAGCACATCCGACTTTTCGAGCCACCCCTTTCTCGCAATCCCGACGCCGTAGATCGTGTCCTGGAGGCCGTCGAGTGAGTGCGCATCGGGGTTGATCGCGATCTTGACGCCACGCTCTTTGGCGCGGCGGCAGAGCCGCCAATCGAGGTCCAGTCGGTAGGGATGGGCGTTCAGCTCGATGGCCGCGCCCCGCGCGGCCGCGACCTCGATGACGGCTTCCATGTCGATCGAGTAGCCGTCGCGGCTCAGGAGCAGCCGTCCCGTGGGATGGCCGAGGATCGCCACGAGGGGGTTCTGCAAGGCCCGGATCACGCGCCGGGTCATCTCTTCCCTCGGGATCTGAAAGCGGCTGTGGACCGACGCGATGACGCAGTCGAACGTTTCCAACACCTCATCGGGATAGTCGAGGGAACCGTCGGCCAGGATGTCTGCCTCGATCCCCTTCAGCAGCTTGAAGCCTTGATACTGCCGGTTCAGCCGGTCGATCTCCGCCTGCTGCTCGCGGACTTGATCCACCGTGAGGCCATGGGCATAGCGGGCGGATTGGGAGTGCTCGGAAATGCCGAGGTAGGCGTACCCCAGGGCCTGCGCCTGCCGGGCCATCTCTTCAAGGGACGCTCCCCCGTCGCTCCAGTGGGTGTGGGCGTGGAGGAGCCCGCGGAGGTCGGATCCCTCCACCAGGCGGGGAAGGGCGCCCGCTCTGGCCGCCTCAATCTCCCCCTGGTCTTCGCGAAGCTCCGGCGGGATATCGGCCATCCCCAGCTTCTCGAAGATCTCCTCTTCGCTTCGGCAGGAGATGAGGCGGTCTTCTCCTTTGAAGAGGCCGTATTCGTTGAGCTTGTACCCCTCCCGTTTGGCGATGCCGCGCATGGCCGTGTTATGCTCTTTGCTGCCCGTCAGGTACAGGAGGGCGAAGGGGAACTCCGCGGGGGAGACCACGCGGAGGTCGGCGTTGATCCCGGACGCGAGGCGGATAGAAGTCTTGGTCTCCCCCTTGGCGATGACCGCTTCGACCTGGGGAAGGGAGGCAAAGAAGTCCATCAGAGGGTCGGGGTGATCCGATGCCGCGACGAGATCGATATCCTTGACCGTCTCCTTGTGGCGGCGGAGCGAACCGGCCAGTTCGGCGCGCGCCACCTCTTTGAACCGTCGGACCTGCTCCAGGAGCGCGCTCCCCTCACGCAGGGCAAAGTCATAGTGGAACTGCCCCTGGGATTTTTTCAGGTAGGCGATCCCCTCAAGGATCTTCTCCTGCGACCGGGCGCCGAACCCCTCCAGTCCCACGAGGCGGTTTTCATGGCAGGCGTACTCCAGCTCCCCGACCGTCGTGATTCCCAGGGCCTCGTAGATTTTCATGACCTTCTTGGGGCCGAGACCCGGTACGGACAAGAAATGCATCAGACCCTCGGGGAGGGAGGCTTTGATCTCCTCGTAGTAGGCGGAGCGTCCCGTGCGGACGATCTCGGTGATCGTCTCGAAGAGGGCGTCGCCGATTCCCTTCACCCGGCGGAGCGCGCCGCTCTCCACCGCCTCTCCCAGATCGCCTTCCAGGGCGCGGACGGTGCGGGCGGCGTGGGCGTAGGCCCGGCACTTGAAGGGGTTCTCCCCCTTCATTTCCATTTACACCCCGATCGCCTCCAGGAGATCGGCGACAGCCTCTTTTCCCGGCTTCGGCTCCATGTTTTCTAGTATAAGAAAAGGGTGCGTCTCGGTGCAAATGCCGTGAGGATGCTTCGAGAGACGTGGGAAGCGCGGGTGAGGTTGAGGTTAAGGTGGAGGTTTAGAAAAACCTGGACCTCAGCCTCAACCTTGACCTGAGTTCGAACTACATCCCCATCACGTGATAACCGGCATCCACGTAGAGGACTTCTCCCGTGACACCACTGGAGAGGTCGGACAAGAGATACAGGGCGGCGCCGGCGACCTCGTCGGCCGAGATGCTGCGCTTGAGCGGCGCCCTTCCCTCCACGTGGCGGAGCATCTCGGAGAAATTGCCGATGCCGGAGGCGGCGAGTGTCTTCACGGGACCGGCCGAGACGGCGTTCACCCGAATCCCCCGCTTCCCCAGGTCGTAGGCGAGGTAGCGGACGGAGGCCTCGAGGGCGGCCTTTGCCACGCCCATCACGTTATAGCGCGGGACGACCTTCTCGGCTCCGTAGTACGTCAGCGTGAGGATGCTCCCCGGCCGCCCCTCCATCAAAGGGGCCGCCCCACGGGCAAGGGCGACGAGGGAGTAAGTGGAGACATCGAGGGCCAGATGGAACCCTTCCCGTGAAGTGGTGAGATACTCCTCTTTCAGATCCTCCCGGTTGGCAAAGGCCACGGAATGGACGAGGAAGTCGATCCCCCCCCATTCCTTCCGGAGCGTCTCAAACGCGGAGGCCATCTGGCCGTCGTCCCGCACATCCAGGGGAAGGATGAGGCGCGACCCAATCTCTTCCGCCAGCGGTCGGACCCGCTTTTCGATCGCGTCCCCGGCGAACGTGACGGCCAATTCGGCCCCTTCCTTGCGCAGAAGGCGGGCAATCGCCCAGGCGAGACTCCGCTCGTTGGCGATGCCGACCACAAGCCCTCGCTTTCCTTCCACTAAACCCAAGCGCGTCTCCTTGAGATTCCTCGCGGAGTTTACCCTGAGCAGCAATA
Organism: Nitrospirota bacterium; assembly: GCA_016217625.1. Taxonomy (GTDB): domain Bacteria; phylum Nitrospirota; class RBG-16-64-22; order JACRHK01; family JACRHK01; genus JACRHK01. The sequence goes on along the minus strand of JACRHK010000224.1, from coordinate 1,107 downwards.
CGAGATTCTTCGCTTTGCTCAGAATGACAAGCGAAGGGCTCGGAATACATGCTCCCAAAAACCCATTCAGGTCGCATGTATCTTAGCGTGTTTCGCCAGGGAGTGCAAGCTTGACGGGAAGATCCCCTTCATTTACAATGAGCGGAGGGAATGAGGGAGGAATGATCATGAGTGCCGGCATTCGAGGAAAGGGGATCGCCCTCTGCGGGGCGATGATGGCTCTGGGTCTGGGGTTATCGGGTTGCGCCGCCCTGGTCGCGGGCGGCGCCGGGGCCGCCGGGGGGTATTACTACTTCAAAGGAGAGGAAGAGAAGAAAAAGGAGCAGGCGGCTCCGAAGAAAGAGCCGGAGTCTTCGGAACAGGGGGAGCGAAAGGAGACGCGATGAGGTCTTGGTTAGCTGGCATGTTGACGGTTCTTCTTCTCGCCGTGGGCGCGCAGGCGCTCACGGGCTGCGCCACGGTCCGGGGGATGGGGGAGGACGTGGAGACCCTGGGCAAAGGGCTCAAAAAGAGCAGCGGGAAAGAACAGGTCCCATCGCAGGAGCAGTCGTCGTCCCCGTACTAGACCCCAAGAGGATAATCACGTGACAGTGGCCCGTGACCGTGACCGGAAGATCATTACGTCACGGGTAACGGTCACGGTCACGTAGTTTCCCCTTTCACGGGTAACGGTCACGGTCACGGAGATCGGTCACGGTAGACTCCGCTCAATGCGTTACGCCGCCACGTACTTCTTCACGGTGGCGACCAGATCGCGGATATGGAATGGTTTGATCAGGTACTCGTTAGCCCCTTGCTTGAGCCCCCACAGCCGATCGCTCACCTCGCTCTTGGATGAGATGAAGATGATCGGCAGGTACTGGTAGTTCGGGTCCCTCCGGAGCTCCCGGCAGATCTGGAAGCCGTTCTTCTTGGGCATGACCACGTCCAGGATGACGGCATCGAGTTTTTCCGAGCGGATCTTCCGCTCCGCCTCTTCCCCGTCCTTTGCCGTCACCGTCTCGTAGCCCGCCTGGCGCAGAGAGTTCTCGATGAGATGCAGGCCCGTCAGGCTGTCCTCGGCGATCAGCACCCGCTTCCCTTTGGAAGCGGACTCGGCGGGGGGCT
>JACRHK010000227.1 GCA_016217625.1 Nitrospirota bacterium | reverse complement strand
GCCTCGGTCACGGTGGTGAGGTAGTCGGTGATCTTCTCCTTTTTGACGGCGACCAGGAGGACATCCATCTGCCCCTGCTTGTCGGGGCTTTTCCCCAGAATCTGGAAATCGAGGTTGACGTCGTCGATGGCGAAGGGGATGTACTGCTCGGCCTCCCACCGGATCGATTCAGAGAGCTCTTCTTCGCCCATCTCCGGCAGCGGGATGCGTTTCGCGATCACGGAATGCCCGGACACGGAGATCGCGGTGTCTTTTGACTTCACCCGCTGCTCCTGCAGGAGCACGCGAATCGCCTCCACGACCCGGTTGGCGTCCATGATCGCCCCATCCACGATCACCTCCGGCGTCAGCGGGACCATGCCGAATTTGGCGAGCTGAAACCCTTTGGCTGTTTCCTGAAGTTGGACCAGCTTGATCGCGCTGGAGCCGATGTCCAGACCGATCATCGGGGAGCTTTTAGAAAACAGGCCCACTCCGCCTCCTTCTGCTTGCGATCACAACCCCTCATCCACACGCCCCCCGCCGGAGAACCGATCCGGACAGGACCGCAGAGAAAGATCCGCACACCAACCTTACCAAAAGACTCCCGGGATGTCAAGAGGAAAATGCAATCATTACAAACCATTAACGCCAGCGACTTCATTCAGATTATCAGAATCGGCCACATCTTCCTAAAAGATAAGTGTTTTATAAAAGAAAAAAGCCGCCAAATATCACTTTGGCGGCTCGGCGGACAATGAAGACAGTCGATAGTGAATAGTGGTTAGTTGTCAGTAAAAAGTCCTTTTTGACTATTCACTGTTCACTATGCACTAACTACTGCCTTTTTAGTCCCGTGGCTCTGCGCCCCCCGGTTTCCCGGGGTTTGCTCTGAGCAAAGTGCACAACCCTACCGAAATTAACCACGGAATGGCGCAATTGTCAAGGCACAAAGTGGCCCGCCGTGGCAAAAGATGAGAGGATCAAGGCCAAAGAGGGAGGAAGAGTGTCAGCCGCTCACACCTTTCATTTGCCGGCAGAGAGGGCCTCCACGGCTTCCTCCAGGTGGCGTTGGAGTGCGGCCCGAAGCCGCCCGCCACCGGGCTCGGCCAGCGCCAGCGCCTCAACGAATACCTCGTGGGCCTCCTGCGGATGGCCCCTCCGGAGCAGGACGACCCCCAGGGTGTCGAGGAAATAGGCGCGCTGGCTTCCCGTCGACGCCTGGACCGCGCGGCGCGCCAGCGCCTCCGCCTCCTCCAACCCCCCCCCCTGTTCGGCGTAGATCCAGGCCAGATTGTTGCAAGCCTCCGGATGGTCGGGCCGGTGCGCCAGGGCGTCGAGGTAATGGCGCCCGGCGGTGGCCGGCTCGCCGCGCTGATAGGCAAGGTTGCCGAGGCGGGTGTGCGCCTCCGCCCGCCGGGCAGGCATCCGCCCCGCCTGCCGGTCGGACAGGGGGTCTGCTGAGCGGGCATCCCGTTGAAGGACGGCCGCATACTCTTTCTCCGCGAGATTCACCTGTCCCCGCGCCTCATAGAGAGCGCCGAGACGGAGATGTTCTTCGGCCGACAACGGATCGTGGAGAACGACGATACGGGGCAAACCGCCGCAGGCGGGGAGAAACAGAAAGACAATGTAAAATGTAAAATGTAAAATGTAAAAGTTAAAATGAAAAGTTCTCGTGTTGATTGTTTTGCAATGTTCATTTTGCATTTTGCATTTTGCAATTTGCATTTTGACTTGCCCTCAATCCTTCGGCTCCACCATTAACCCCCACCGACCCATCCGCTTTCACTTTGCATTTTGCATTTTGCAATTTGCAATTTGCAATATTCCCTAGCCATCCGGCTCCACCATCAACCCCCACCGCCCCATCCGCGTCCACCACCCCTCGAAGGTGTCATAGGGGATCGCCTTCTCAGCCTCCTCCCCCCAATGGGCTATGAGGACCCCCCGGTCGTCGTCGTACCCCACGACGGTGCCGTAGTGCGGCTGCCTGATCAGCCACCCTCCCAGATCGACCAGCACGATGACGGGGCGGCCCCGCGCCACGCTCGCGCGGATCCGCTCCAGGTCCCAGGCTCCCTCCTCCGCGTGGAACCCCAGAGATCGCGCGTAGAGGACGAGATCCAGGGTGAGCGTCCCGCCAAGCCGTTCGTGGAAGACCCGCGCGGCGATCTCCTCGACCGAACGGGGCTGCTCCCAATAGGCCAGGACGCCGGCCAGGGCGGCGGGGCCGCACGCCCGCTCCGTCTGGGGGAAGAACGGGACCGCCAGCAGGTGGCGAGGCGGCAGGACCGCGCGATCCTCGGACGCGGCAACCGCCACGCCGAGGATTGACAGAAGAAGGCAAGGGAGGAGGACCCGACACCCCGGACTCCGCGTCGTCATCCTTCCTCCCGAACTCCCAGGTCTTCCTTGCGGACCAAAGACGCGATGCTCAAGACCAGAAACGTCTCTGGTCTGTGGTCTGTGGTCTATGGTCTATCGTCTGATCTACTTCGTCACGACCACGCGCTGCCGCGTCACGTAGAAGTAGATAAAAATCGCCAGCATGATGACCAGTACGACAACCACTACGGCCGCCCCGTCGCCGCCGGCCCAGAGGGTATCCACCCGCGTAGCCAACTGGTGGAGCTGCTCATCGGAGAGCTGCTGGAGCCGACTCTGGATCTCCTCCCGGTTGAGGCCCAGGTCGGACAGGCGCTGCTCGACGATTTTCGACTCCAGCACCGCCTGAAGCGTTCCGAGATCGGTCTGCCGGTCGTAGACCGCCTGCGCGTCGGTCGGGACGAAGAGCGCCAGGGCATCAGGCGGCAACGCCCCCATGACGGCAAAGACGGCCACCAGGTACCAAGTCATCGATCGGGCCAACGGGGTTTTCAACAGCGTTCTCATTCAGGCCTCCTTTCCGAAACTTGAGAGGTTGTGGGAGAGGCGGAGACATCCGCCCTGACGTCGGGCATACTTTAACACACCCCTCCCACGTCCTGTCAAGCCCCCCTGAGCGCGTCCGCCGGTCACGCTTCGGAACGACTCAGGAGTTCTTGTGCGCCCTGCTACATCCTACTGGGGTTTTTTCGCAAGGAGAAGGGCGAGAATCCCCGAACGACTACCCACTCCGAGCTTTCGCATTAAGAGCTTCAAGTATCCTTTGATGGTGTTCTCGCTCAAACCCAGATGCGCGGCGATTTCTTTGTTGCCGTGCCCTCGGAGGAGGTATTGGACGATCTGTTGCTCCCGCCGGCTTAATTTTTTTTGTCGAAACAAGATAGAGACACTGGGTTCTTCGAGGGTGATGCGTTCGAGAATAAAGAGATAGTTTTTCTCCTTTTTTGACGCGGAAGATCCGGGTTTCTTACTCGGAAACTGATGAAGCCG
>JACRHK010000018.1 GCA_016217625.1 Nitrospirota bacterium | reverse complement strand
TAATGAAGACGCCGGCTGAGGCCGCGCGCCCCCCGCTGGGCGCCACATAGACGATTACGGGGATGTCAGCCCCCAGGATTTTCACGACGATCTCCCGCATGGAGGTGTCCAGCCCCCCGGGGGTGTCCAATTGGATGATGAGGGCTTCGGAACCATCAGTCGTTGCACGATCGACGGCTTTCGTCAGAAATTCGGCTGCGACCGGGTTAATCACCCCCTTGAGCGTCGCCAAGTCGACCCGGCGCTCCGCAGCCCCGCTGACGGCAGGAAGCCAGAGCAGGAGGGCAAACAAGACCGTTCCGCTGAAGAAGGGAAGGAATGTTTGACGACGCGCGAAAGGAAAGGGACGCGTTACGAATGACAGCAATGAAATCTCCTGATCTTTCTCATCCCACCGGACTCTGCAACCATCTTGTGGCATTATAGTGGCCCGCTCGCGCCCCTGTCAAGACAACCCGGAGGTTTTTCTACAGGAATCAAACAGGTATAACCAAGTTTGAGAAAATAGGTGAAGCGCATTACCCAACCCCTTGAAAACCTGCTGCTTCAATCTGCTATCCACACGATCTGTGGAAAAAGTGTGGCTAACCCTGTGGATATTTTCCCTGCCCACCGATCCCTCCGCAGCGTCGAGCAGAATGCTCACTTCTTGGGCACATCATCTCTCTGTTTTTCAATATGTTATGAAGCTTTTTCTATAGAATGGCTCGGCTGCCCCTTGGAGAACGCCTCACGGTTTTTATTCACAGCATACAGTAAAGACCACAAGATCTTGTAGTCATCATTCTATCAACACAAGAATTGGATTAGCAAGACAATCTATACCCCTCTGTCCAGACTCCCAACAACCCGTCTGCAGCTAAATGATGGACCGCGACATCAAGCATCTGCGGATAAGCCGAGATAGGACGGGGTACCCGTACGTGAAGATAGTTGCCGGTGCGCCCCGCAACCCATTCCGGATCGAACCGCCCCCCTTCTTCGACGAGGATGGTCATCCGGCGCCCGAGGTACGCGCGTCGAAACGCCTCTTGTTTCCGCGCGCCCAGGAGGCGGAGCTGCTCAGCGCGCCGTTTCTTCTCCCGGTCGCCGACCCGCGCCCTCTGATTTTCCCGCTCACTCGAGACTCCCGGACGCGGGGAATAAGGGAAGACGTGGAGATAGCTGAACGGGAGGTCTTCCACCAGCCGGACCGTCTCTTGAAAGGCTGCCTCGTCCTCTCCGGGGAAACCGACGATGAGATCCGTCCCGATGGCCGCATCCGGAACCGACCGGACAATCCGATCCACCAATCGGGCATATGCGGCGGGGGTATATCCTCGTGCCATCCGCTCCAGGATGGCGGCATCCCCGCTCTGAAGCGGCAGGTGCAGATGGGGGCAGACGAGGGAAGACCCGGTAAACACCTCTAAAAACTCCTCCGTGACCTCCCGGGGGTCCAGCGAGCTGACGCGCAGGCGGTTGAGTCCCCGGACCCGATGCAGGTCGCGAAGGAGCGCAGCCAACGTCACGGGAGGGATCAGGTCCCGGCCATAACAACCAATCTGCACGCCCGTCAGGACGATTTCCAGGAAGCCTTGCGCCACGAGCCGTTCGGCCTGGGCAACGACCTCCCCCGGCAGGACGCTGCGGCTCCTTCCACGGGTTTGCGGGATGACGCAGAACGCACAGGCATAGTCGCACCCCTCCTGAATTTTAAGCACCGCCCGCGTGCGCCCCAGGGGAACTACGGAACGGGCAGGCAAGGGGCCCTGGAGCCTGAAGAGATCCCCGACCTGCACCAAGGGTCTAGACCGTTTCTCGAGATCCCGCGCATGCTCCGAGACCTCCCCTTTCTCCCCGCTTCCGAGGATTACATCGACCCCCTCGATCTCCCGGATCGTCTCCGCGGCTAACTGGGCGTAACAGCCGGTCACGATGATTTTGGCCCGGGGATTCCGGCGCGCGGCCTGTCGGATAAGTTGGCGGGACTGGGCCTCGCTCCGGGTCGTCACGGCGCAGGTATTGATCACATAGACGTCGGCCGTCTCCTCGAAGGTGACCACGTTCGCGCCGCGCAGGTCCCCCGCGATCGCCTGAGAGTCAAACTGGTTGACCTTGCAGCCCAAGGTGGCGATGGCGACCCTCATGCCCCGTTCCTCTTCACCCAACAGATCCCCGACGCGAGAAACGCCCCAATCCCGTCGGCCACGAGGTCCAGGATTTCCGCCTGTCGGTTCGGCACGTACAGTTGATGCGCCTCATCGCTCGCCCCGTAGAGGGTCGCCAGAACGGCGGCCGCCAGGGCTATCCGCCATAAGGCCGCATGTGGAAACGAGATGTGCAGGGCGCGGAACAACAGATAAGAAAGCAACCCGTACGCCCCCAGGTGGGCCACCTTGTCCAGTCCGACCCCTGGGGCAAACGGTAGGGGCAGGGGGAGGGACAGGGAGGAAAGAAAGAAGAGGAAGCCGGCATAGACGATGACGGCCGCCCACCACCCCAACAAGCGCACCCTACTGCCGGCCATGAACCCCCTTCCCCCGGAGCGAGTGCCCCAACGCCTGGGTAATGACAATCCGTTGCAGTGATCCGATCAGGTCGGCCCGGCCAGGAAAATGGACGAGGAGGTTCCCCCGCGTCCTTCCCGTCAATTCTCCATTCGCGGGATCGGCCTCCTCCACTAAGATCTCCAGGAACTTCCCTACATACCCCTCGTACAGGCAGCGGGCGATCGTCTCCTGAAGTTGCAGGACGCGCTGCAACCGCTCCTCTTTCACGGCTTCAGGAACCTGATCGGACATGGCGGCAGCCGGCGTAAACGGCCGCGGGGAATACTTGAACGCAAAGAGGCTGTGGAACCGGATCTCCCTGAGGGCTTCCAGCGTCCGGGTAAAGTCTTCGTCCGTCTCGCCGGGGAACCCGACAATCACATCCGTCGAGATCGCCACCCCTGGGACGCGCTCTCTGAGCAGGCGCGTTTTCCGAAGGTATCCGGCGTAAGTGTAACCGCGCCCCATCGCCCTGAGGATCCGGTCGGACCCCGACTGAATCGGCAGGTGGAGATGCTCGCAGAGCTTGGGGAGGTCGGCCATCGCGCCGATCAGGCCGGGAGAGAGGTCCATCGGGTGAGCGGTCGTGAACCGGATGCGCGCGATCCCGGGAGTGTCGTTCAGCAGCTTCAGCAAGCGCGCGAACGACTCCCTGCTGTATTCACCCCGTACCACGGATGAATGACAGAACTCTGTGGTACGGGGTTCACGCTTCCCGTAGGAGTTCACGTTCTGCCCCAGGAGAGTGACCTCCCGGCACCCCTGCCCGGCCAGGCCGCGGACCTCTTCCACAATCGCCTCCATGGGCCGCGACCGTTCCTCCCCCCGGACATGAGGGACGATGCAGAACGTGCAGGCCTTGTCGCAGCCGTACATAATGTTGACCCATGCGCGAACCCCGGTCGCCCGGACGCTGGGGAGGTCGTAATGGGGGTACCCGGGGTCCCTCTCCGTTTCCACCGTCCGGCACCCCGAGCGCGAGACCTCCTCAACCAGAGCAGGAAGTCGGCGGAGGTTGCTCGTGCCGATGACCAGGTCGACCTGGGGGGCCCGCTTCAGCAGACGCGACCCCTCCTGCTGCGCGATGCAACCCGCCACGCCCACGAGGACGCGCCGGTTCCCCTGCTTATAGTCCTTGGTCCTCCCCAAAGCGCTGTAAAGCTTCTGCTCGGCCAGGTCTCGGACACTGCAGGTATTGAAGATAATCAGGTCCGCTTGATCGATCCGCCGCGTGAGGCAATACCCCTCCCCCTGGAGGAGCCCGGCCATGACCTCGGAATCGCGCTCGTTCATCTGACAGCCGAAGGTCTGGATGTAGACCCGCTTCATCTATGACTCTCCAATGTTCAATTAGCAATTCTCAATGTTCAACGCAAATTTTTCATTGCTGATTTTGGATTAATCATATTGCATGGTTCATTTCTCCGACAGGAGAACAGCGACCTCATCCCCGGGCCGGATCCCCCAGCGTTCGGCGGCGTTTCCCCGGTAGACGAAGATCTCGAGATACCCCGCGCTGCCGAGCACGGCCCCAAGCGCCCCCTCCTCCCGCTCAGCGTAAAACCGGCTGAGCCCGGCGATCTGCTGCCCTTTGAGGACGACCAGGCAGTCCTTTTCCGCCCGTCCTGCCAGGAATGGCTCAAGATCGCTCCATGTGATGTTGGTCGTGGCGTTGCCGAAACGGTCGATAGAAATGACTCGTCCCTCCAGAATCTCCTTGCCGATCCGACGGGGATGCGGCAAGTCCAGTCGCACATAGTTCTCCACCTCCTCACCGAACACGGAGATGTCGATGCCGCGGGCCAGCCACCCCGCCACAGGAGCGAACAGATCGCGCGCGTGAAATGTGGCGCTCATCGGCTGGAGGAAGTAGTGCTCCGCCGTCACATGACGGACATGGACCGACTCCTCCCGCTCGAAGACAAGGGACAACAGGCCGTTGTCCGGCGCCAGAAAGTAATGTTGGTCTGTCACGGCCAGCAAGGGGCGACGGGCGCTTCCCACCATCGGATCCACCACGGCGAGATGAATGGTCCACGGGGGGAAGTAACGATAGGAGGTTCCCAGCGCGAGCGCCGCCTCCGTCACGTTCTGGGGGGCGATCTCATGGGTGAGATCGACAATCCGAACACGGGGCTCGATTCCCAGGATCACCCCTTTCATGATCCCCACAAACGGGTCCTTCGCCCCGAAATCCGTCGTCAGCGTAATCAGGGGAGTGTCCATTTACGCCTCACACCTAGGCTGAGGTTAAGGTTAAGGTTAAGGTTAAGGTTCAGATAATTCTCAGCCTCAACCTCAACCTGAACCTTACATCTCCTGACCACCATCAAACCCGCACCTTCCCAATCAGATCCTTGATACTAGCAAGCCCCTTTCGCCTGAGGTAGGCCTCCAGGCCCTCTACGATCTCCATCGTCGCGCGGGGGTTCACGAAGTTGGCCGTCCCCACGGCGACGGCTGTCGCTCCCGCGAGGAGGAACTCGATGGCGTCTTCAGCCGTCATAATCCCACCCATCCCGATGATCGGCAGAGGGACCGCCCGGGCCGCCAGCCAAACCAATCGGACGGCAAGCGGCCTGATCGCCGGCCCCGAGAGCCCGCCGGTCCCGTAAGAAAGGCGGGGGCGCCAACTCTCAGGGTCGATGGCCATGCCGACCCACGTGTTCACGAGGGACACAGCATCCGCTCCCGCCTCGTGGGCTGCTTTGGCCACCACGGTAATATCCGTGACGTTGGGCGACAGTTTCGCAATGAGCGGGAGCCGCGTCACTTTGCGGAGCGCGGCGATGAGGTCGAACGTCAGGCGGGGATCGTTGCCGAACTCCATCCCCCCTACTTCCACGTTGGGGCAGGAGATGTTCACCTCTATCGCGTCCACCCCCTCGACGCCCTCCAATCGCTCCGCCAGTTTCCGGTACTCGCCGACCGTCTCGCCGACGATATTCACGATGACCTTGGTGTCGAACCGCCTGAGGTAGGGGAGCTTTTGATCCAGGAACGCTTCGACGCCTACGTTTTGCAGCCCGATGGCGTTCAACATCCCGGCGGGCGTCTCCCAGATTCGCTGGGGGGGATTGCCCGGGCGGGGCGCCAGGGAGATGCTCTTCGTGACGACGGCGCCCAAACGGTTCAGATCGACATGTTCGGCAAACTCCTCCCCGTAGCCGAACGTCCCCGAGGCCGTCATCACGGGGTTCTTCAGCTTGAGCCCGGCCAGCTCTACAGACAGGTCTACCACTTCTGACTCCTGACTTCTGACTCCTGACTTTTTACCAGATAATCTCCCCCGCCTCAAAGACCGGCCCTTCCGTGCAGACCCGTTGGGGAACCGGACTGTTTTTCGTCCGCACGACGCATCCCAGGCAGGCTCCCAGGCCGCACCCCATCCGCTCCTCGATAGAGAGGTAACAGGTCAGCTTACGCGCCATCGCCATTCGCCCGACAGCCTGAAGCATCGGCATCGGCCCGCAGGCGTAAACAACCGCGCTATGGGTTTTCAATGAGGCAAGGTCTCGTTCCAATGGCTCTGTGACCAACCCCTTCGCTCCGAAACTGCCATCCTCCGTAGTGGTCGTCAACTGAACCCCGAGCGCCTGAAAGCGCTCCAAAGCCGGCAGATCGCTCCGGCTCTTTCCTCCAAGGTAAAGCCGGACCCGCTGATCGGGCTTCATGCGCAGGATCTCTTCCGCCAGCAGTGAGATCGGCGGAATCCCTACTCCACCGGCCACCAGGAGAACCTCTGCGTGGTTTCGGGGCGTAGGAAACCCCTTGCCCAGCGGGCCGATCAGATCCACGCGGACTCCTCCCCGGAGGGCTGCCATCGCGGCCGTTCCCTTGCCGACGACTTTATAGAGAATCTCCACCCATCCCTCGCCCTGGCGATAGACGCTGAAGGGGCGGCGCAGGAGGGGATCGTACGCGTTC
>JACRHK010000231.1 GCA_016217625.1 Nitrospirota bacterium | reverse complement strand
CTGGACCTTCAGGAAGGCCGACAAGGGCGTCTCCAGGTCGGCCAGGACCTCCCGATAGACCGGGATCAGATTCCCCTGACGGCTGAAGGCTTGAAATGTTTCGATCGTGGGATGGTACATGCCAAAACCTCACATAGCACTTGAGGCATGATACTATACGCCTGACAGGAAGGCAATCACCGGCAAGAAAAAATCCCAGAGGAACCGCCCCCGGAGGTTTTGAAAAGTTGCCGTTCCCTGCTCCCCGCTTTCGCCGACATGACCGCTCTGAACAAGCATGATCTTTCTCAGTCTCTCTGGATCCCCATCAGATTGACGGCACCCAATAAAAAACCCCAGGGGGTCGCCCCCCTGGGGTTTTGAAGAGATTCGTTCTGGGGTGTTAGAACGCCACCTGGAGCTGGACCAAGAGGATGTTGTCCAACTGGGCTCCGCCGATCGTGGTCCCGGCCTTCGCCGCGCCGTTGGCAAGCTGATTCGGCCAGGTATTGCCGATGAAGTTCGTGCCGCTCGCCGCGCCGGTATTGACGCCGCTGTCGGCATTGACGAAGATGTAGTTCACCGACAGCTTCGTGGCCTTCTTGAAGGTATAGACACCCGCGAGCGTGAAGTTATCGATCGTGTTATTGGGCGTGTTCTTGTCCTGATCGAAGGTGTCATACCGGGCAAGGAGCTCGAGGTTCGGGAGGACCTTGTATCCGGCATAAACATACCACCCCTGCGGCTTCGTGCTGAGCGCCGCGCCTCCCGAATTTTCCTTCTTCAGCACCACGTACTCGAAACCGCCCCGCAGAGGACCCTGGTGGGCGAAGAGCTCCACAGCCCATCCGTTGATGTCGTTCTGCACGCCGCCGCCCGCGGCTTCTTTCCCCGTGATGAAGGAGCCGCCGAGGCTCACGCCGGGGATGGGCGTCAGGATCAGGCGGCCGGTGATGTCCTTGTTGCTGTTATTGTCGACCGCGTTGGCGCCGTTGCCGTTCCAGACCCCCAGGCGGTACTCCGCGCCGAAATTGCCGCCCAGCTTGCCTGCGCCGTTGAACTCGATCCCGATGTCGCGCTGGGAGGTCCCCTCCGTCCCGTAACGGACCGTAATCGCGTCAATCGCGTTCGCCCGGAGGATGAAGGGGGTATCGAGGTCGGACATGGGGGCCTCAGCCGTGAAGTGCGGCTTCGTCTGCCCCGCCCGGATATTGAACCAGGGGTGCAGATTCACTTGACCCCAGGCCTCGTAGAGGGTGACACCGCTCGTCCCCGTTGTCGCGGTGGTGGGATCCATCCCCGCCAGGAGACTATAGGTGATCAAACCCTTTGCCGTCGTCCCCTGGACGCCCAAACGAGCCCGACGGATCCTGAAGGTGTTGTCCGACGCCAGGTTGTCCGTCGAGTCGCTGACAAACCAGACCTGGAAGAACCCCCAGACCTTCAACTTATCGGCCTGAAACGCCCAGGGGTCGTCAGCCGCCCGAGCAACCGCGGGGACCAACAACGCCGCAGCCAACACCGCAGCAAAAAGCAATCCACATACCGCATGCTTTGCTCTCATCTACGTCCCTCCTTGTTCGTGTCCATCCATTGCACTCTGGGAACTCCCTACCACACACCCTGCTTGCAAGAACCTGTTCTACAGCAATCTACCTGACGACGCGCTCAAATATTGGCCCCTCTCGCCCCCATACATCGAGCGGGCGGGCCGCCGTTCTCACCCCCTTCCCCCAAAGATTAGAGAACTTCTCTGTCGCGAAATGACACCCCTTTTGCCAGGACGCGAAAACCCACTCTGTTCCAAAATGAGGCTATTATAGCGGGCCCTACAGATTTGTCAAGCATTTTTTCAGCATTCCCCCCTTCAAAACTAAGAGCCACGCCTTCCCCTCACAGTGGCCATAAAACTCCCAAGATCTCAGCAAGTTACGATATCCCGCCCATCGGAAGCATCGCCCGCGGCGCCAGGTCCGTTGGGGCGGCGCGGCCGCCCTGAAAATACGCATGCCCGAGAGCCGCCACCATCGCCCCGTTGTCGGTACAGAGAGAGATGGGAGGGATATGCAACCTCCACCCTTCCCTTTCCGCCATGCCGACCAACCCCTTCCTAAGGGAGGTGTTCGCCGCCACGCCCCCCGCCACGACGACCTCCCGGACTCCCGTGAGCCGGACAGCCCTAGAAAGCTTCTCCACCAGGACCTCCACCACCGCGGCCTGAAAGCTCGCCGCGATATCAGAGAGCTGACGGCTGACCGCTGACCGCTGACCGCTGACATAGTACAATACCGCTGTCTTGAGGCCGCTGAAGCTGAAATCGAGAGACTCCGGCTCCAGGAACGGGCGGGGGAACGAGATGGCCGTGGGATCTCCCTCTTGGGCGAGCCGATCGATGATCGGCCCTCCGGGATACCCCAGGCCGAGGATCTTTGCCACCTTGTCAAACGCCTCTCCCACGGCATCGTCCCGTGTCTGCCCGAGGAGGCGGTACCTCCCCAACCCTTCCGCAAAGAAGAGGTGCGTATGCCCCCCCGAGACGAGCAGAGCGACAAACGGGTAAGGGAGGGCGCCCTCTTCGAGGAGGAGCGCCGAGAGGTGCGCCTCTAGGTGATGAACGCCGACAAGGGGGATCCGACAGGCTTGGGCCACGGCCTTGGCGAAGGAGACGCCGACCAGCAAGGCCCCGATGAGCCCGGGGCCCTGCGTCACGGCAATGCCGTCCACCTCCCGCAGACCCACCCCGGCCGTTCGGAGCGCTTCGCGGACCGTCGGCAGCAGACGCTCGATATGGAACCGGCAGGCCAGCTCCGGAACGACCCCTCCGTACCGTTCATGGACATGGAACTGTGTCGCCACGACGTTGGAGAGGACTTCACGGCCGTCCCTGACGACCGCCGCCGCCGTTTCATCGCAGGAAGTCTCAATGCCCAGAATCAGCATGTCAGCTATCAGCGATTAGCCATCAGTCGCCAATCCACAGGTTCCTCCTGTATGCTGACGGCTGACCGCTGAAAGCTGTTTTCACTCCCCATACACCGTCACGCGGTTCTTCCCTGTCGCCTTGGCCGCGTACAGCGACCGATCCGCATTGCTGAT
>JACRHK010000223.1 GCA_016217625.1 Nitrospirota bacterium | reverse complement strand
GAGAAGAGCGTCGCGCGAATCCGTTTTTCTCCGGGCTTGCCTGAGCAATTGCTTTGGGGCTGGCGGTATCGCCTGGATGTCCCTCGCCCAACCCTGCCTTTCCCCCGAGGTCCATCGGGGTGGGGGCAAACAGGGGTTATCCCGCCGGCAGGACCTCGAACCCTTCCCGCTGGGCGGCTTTCCGCAGGCGATGATCCAGGCAGACGAAGTGTTGCCCGAGGGGGTGTCCCTGCGTCCAGATGAGGGCGGCGGCAAGCTGCAGAGAATCCGCGGCGTGGAGGGGATGGAGCGAGAGGACCCGCCAGGCCGTTTCCCGGAGGTTGTGGCCGGCCTCAACCTCCGTCCACGCCTCCTTCAAGAGGGTGAGGACCCGCCGGGCCTGTCCTTCTGTGGTGGCGTCCAGAATCCCTTCGCGCCGGAGGCGCGCGATCGCCGAGTAACATTCCGCCGGCGTTCCCCACCAGACGACGAGGGAGCCGTCTTCCTGGGCAATCTTTCTCATCACGGGGGTTTGAGGCCCCTTCAGACAGAGTGGGATGACGGCGGAGGCGTCCCAGAATTTCATCTTCCGGTCTCCCGCTCTTCGAGTAAGGCTTTCAATCCGAGGCCCCTGGCGTCCTCAGGCCTGTCGAGTTCCCAGAAGCGTTCAGGCAGCTTCCCCGTACCGAGTCGGATCATCCCGGCGCGAGACAGCTCCAGCAAGTGAGGGGGGATAGCCGAGGCATCCACGGGAAACGGGACGATCTTAGCGATCGGTTTCCCCCGCTCCGTGATGACGACCTCTTCCCCCGCTTTCACTCTCTCTAGATATTTGCTGAGGGTGGCTTTCAGTTGAGAGACCGCTGCGCTCTTCATCTGACCTCCTTGGTTTATAGATTATGACCATTATAGTCATAATGCGTGTTCACTGTCAAATGCCGTGTTGTCTGCACGATGATGTGGTACGTCAGGCCTTACTCCCGCCTACCGCCTTCTTGCCGGTAGGCGGGATAAGCAAGCGTAACCATCGGTTCTCTGTAGGGCGGGGCTATGTCCCCGCCAAGGGCAGGCGCAGTGGTCTGCCCTACTTCCTTCGTTCTGGACGCAGGGGAAGGCGCTGTGGTACGTTATGGGCGATGTTTGGACTTGCGGAACTTTGCGTGTGGATCGTGGGTATTCGACCTCATCAACCGGCCGGCGTATGATGCTTTCCAATCCCGTACCCGCCCGACTGGATGAGGCGCACTTCAGCGCCCTCATTGAGGCGGTGCGGGGGGAGGTCCTCGACCTCCGGGAGGTCCAGTTCCTCGACCCGGCCGGGATGCTGGGCATCGTCTCCATCGGCCGCGTGTTGGAGCGCGCGGGCGAGCGGCTCCGGTTGCTGCCTCCCCGCTCCGAGGAGGTCCGGAAGTACCTGGAGCGGATGGATTGCCTGAAATACCTGGCGCGCTACTTCGATGTCGATCCCGCCGCCCTCCGCATCCACGAACGCTATCTCCGCCGCTCCGAGTCGCCGGTCCTCCTGGAGGTGACCGAGATCCGCGATTCCCGCGACGTCCGCGCCGTCGTGACCGCCATCAAGACGCGGGTGGACAAGATCCTCAAGGCGCACCTCCGGTACGATGACCTGGCCGTGGACCGCTTCGCCGTGGCCCTCTCGGAGATCTGCCAGAACATCCCGGACCACAGCCAAGACGAGGGGTTGGTTGCTATCCAGCGGTACTACTACGAGAGCAAGAAGCAGAACATCGTCAAGATCGCCGCCAGCGACTCCGGCATTGGCATCCGGGAAAGCCTCACGGAGCGGTACGCCAGCACGCGCCCCGTTTGGAACGACGCTGCGGCGCTCGAGTTGGCGTTTGAGGAGCGGACGAGCCGGTTCTTCGACGAGGGGAGGGGGAACGGCCTCAAACGGGTCAAGGATCTGGTCCTCCTGTGGAGAGGGCGCCTGGCCATCCGAAGCGGCACGGCCCGGCTTGTCATCCAGGCCAACGCGCCGCAGCAGGCCGTGGCTGAAGACCTGCCCTTCTTTCCGGGGACGCAGATCAGCATCTTCCTGCCGGAAATGGTCCAACGACCGTGAGGCGCCAGGGGGAGAAATTTTCCGCTTGACACAGCCTGGCCATTCCGCTATATTGATTTCAATTGAAACAATTGAAACCCTGCCATGGTGTTGCACACTTCATCTTTGGACCTGGCTGCGCTTGTTCTGCAAGCGGTCGGCGGTGAAACCGGGCCGGCCGTGCTCGTAACGCGCGAGTTGGGTTCTCACGTCCGTCACAAGATTGAAAGACAACTTGAGCTTGAACAATCTAACACATTGCTCTTGTTAGATTTCTCAGGTATCGGCATCATTGATTTCTCCTGCGCGGATGAGGTCGTGGCAAAGCTGCTCACTCGGTTGCAGGCGATGGAATTTGGCGAGAAGTTCGTTGCCTTGACGCATGTCAACCCTTCCCATCGGGAGAATATCGGGGTGGCTTTGGAGCGTAAGAAACTGGCGCTCCTGGTCGTGGACAAAGGGTATTGGGAGGTCCTGGGCGACCTGAAACATTATCTCGATGAGACGCTTCGACAGGTGATGGAGCAGAAGCGTTTGACGGCCCGGTTGCTGGCGACCCGGCTGGGGTTGGAGTTGAACACCTCGAGCACCCGGCTGATCAACCTCTACAAAGCCCGGCTGGTGGCCCGCATCGAAGAAGGGGTTGGGGAAGGGGGCAGACAGTTCGTCTATCAGGGGTTGGTATAGAAAAGAAGTCAGGAGTCAGAAGTCAAGAGTCAGGAGACATGTGAAATGCGCTGCTTCGCGCTGCGGGCCAAAAGCTTTTGAGCGCGAAGCACGAGGCGCGTGGCGCGAAGCTCATCGGGGAATCAGGAGTCAGAAGTCAAGAGTCAGGCCGTATAGCCCCGTGGGGCCGGGGCCACGGCCCTCTACGGGGAGACAGGAGGACACCATGGCCAAAGAAGAGGATCTGGAAGCGCTGGCTCCTCCGCCGTTGGAGCAATACCTCGGGATGACGGATGAGGAGTTCGAGGCCTATCTGGAGCGTGCCAAGCGGCATATCGAGCTGCTCATGCGCAGGGCGCTGTCCCCGGAACGCTCCAGCCCGGAGCTTGAACAGAGGGACCGGTAGGTTGCGGAGTTCCAGGAAGCAGGCGCCTCTTCCACAACGGGCGCTCCGGGTGTTAGACTCGGGCCTGCCGGACAGGGCTATACGCCCCGCGCCATTCCTGAAATGGGCAGGGGGGAAGTGGCAGCTCCTGGGTCAATATGCCCGCTTCATTCCCGAGCGGTATGGAACGTACCATGAGCCGTTTCTCGGCGGGGGGGCCGTGTTCTTTCACCTGTTGCCCCAAAGAGCGCGCCTCTCCGACATCAATGAGGAGCTGATCAATTGTTACGAGATGGTCCGCAATCGGGTGGAGGACCTCATCAAGGCGCTGCAGGGATACCCGAATGACCGCGAGACCTACTACCAGGTCCGCGCGCTGCGCCCCGAGGATCTTTCTCCCCTGAAGAGGGCATGCCGGTTGATCTTCTTGAACAAGACCTGCTTCAACGGCCTGTATCGGGAGAACTCCCGGGGGAGGTTCAACACGCCCTTCGGCTACTATCGCGCGCCGGCGATCTGCAACCCCGAAGGGCTTCGGCGAGCCAGCCAGGCGCTCCAGGGGGTGGAGCTGCGCGTGCTGTCCTTTACGGCCTGCATCGAGCAAGCGGAACAGGGGGATTTTGTCTATCTGGATCCGCCCTACTACCCCGTGAGCGCGACGGCGCGGTTCACCGCCTACACCGGGAGGAACTTTACCGAGATGGACCAGGAAGCCCTGCGCGAGGTCGTGGATGCCCTCGACCGGAAAGGGTGCGCGGTCATGGTCAGCAACAGCGATACCCCCTTGATCCGGCGTCTCTATCGGCGGTACCGGATCGAACGGGTGTGGGCCTTTCGGGCGATCAGCGCCAATGGTTCTCGGCGGGGTCCCATCTCAGAACTCGTCATTTGTAATAGGTGAGCGACATGTCCGACGTCCTGGTTCTGGATCTGGAGACGCAGAAGAGCTTCGATGAGGTGGGGGGGCGGAATAACTTCCATCTCCTGCGGGTGTCCGTCTTGGGCCTCTACTCGTATGAACGTGATGTGTTTGAATGCTTCACGGAGTGGGAGGTTCCCGGGCTGCTGCCGACCTTGACGGCGGCCCGGTTGATCGTCGGGTTCAATATCAAGCGGTTCGATTATACCGTCATGGCGCCGTATTTTGAAAAAAGTCATAAGTCAGGAGTCAGGAGTCAGGGGAGTGTGCTCG
>JACRHK010000226.1 GCA_016217625.1 Nitrospirota bacterium | reverse complement strand
GGTGCTGCACGTTGGGTTGCTCCGTGAGGTCCGCCCCGACCTCGCCTCCCAGCTTCCCCATGACCAGCTCATCCACCCCACGGATCGGGTGGCAGGCGGTACAGGTCCCCTTCGTGTAGTAGATCACCATCCCCTT
Source organism: Nitrospirota bacterium (assembly GCA_016217625.1). Taxonomy (GTDB): domain Bacteria; phylum Nitrospirota; class RBG-16-64-22; order JACRHK01; family JACRHK01; genus JACRHK01. Next base: position 6,978 of record JACRHK010000226.1, on the reverse strand, counting down.
CCGGGACTCCGCTTTGTTGACGTGAAACATCGGCCGCCGGGCCTGGATCGACTGGACCGTCAGCACCAGAATCCCTGCCATGAGGGCCGCGGCGATCCCCATGGCGTAGGGACGCTTCCATGGCCGGCGCTCCGGGTTTCGGTCGAGGAAGGGGAGCAGCACCAGCAGCAGGATGAACCCGAGCGGCAGGAGCACGGCGCCCAGTACCTCACCCCAGGGGCCGAAGAAGATGGGGAGCCTGAGAAGCTGGAAGAGGAAGAGGAAGTACCACTCCGGCTCGGGGTCAAAGGCCGAGGCGGAGGGGTTCGCCCGCGGCCCCAGCTCGGCCGGCCAATTGACGGCGAGGGCGGCCAGGGCCGTGAAGAGGAGGAGCATGAACATGGCGTCGATGGCGACCTGCTTGGGCCAGAACGACTCCTTCGTCCGCTCCAGCTCCGCCTTGTCTCCCTGGAAGGGGCCGGCGGCTCCGGCCTTCCGCATCAGGAAGAGATGCAGGGCGGCCACTCCTATGATCGTCAGGGGGAGGATCATGACGTGGATGACAAAGAACCGGTTCAGCGTCAGCACCCCCGGCGAGGCTCCGCCCTTGAGGAACCGGGCGAGGAAATCGCCCACGAAGGGCGAGATGCCGGCGATCTCGATCCCGACTGTCGTGGCCCAAAAGGCCCGCTGGTCCCAGGGGAGGAGGTAGCCGGTAAAGCCCAGGCCGATCACGCACAGGAAGAGGACCGATCCGGCCAGCCAGACCAGCTCCCGGGGTTTCTTGTAGGCCCCCCAGATGAAGACCTGGAGCATGTGGAGGACCAGCAGGAAGACCATGGCCGAGGACCCCCAGTTGTGGAGGCTCCGGATGAACGCTCCGGCCGTGACCTCTTCCATAATGTAGCGGATGGAGGCCCAGGCGTGATCCACGGTCGGGGCGTAATAGAACATGAGGAAGATGCCGGTGAGGAGCTGCATGGAGAAGATGAACAGCAGGGCGCTGCCGAAGACGTAGGCCCATCGGGTTCCCCCGGGGATCGGCTCATTCAGGAGCCGTTCGGCCATCGGTCCCAGGTGGAGCCGCTCGTCGAACCACTGATACACTTTCTTGCGCATGAAGACCTCCCTGAAAAGCAGTCAAGAGTCAGGAGTCAGGAGTCATGAGTCAAGAGTGAAAAAGATCCAAAAAACTCCTGACTTCATGAAGTTACGCTATCCGCATTTTCTCATGTGTGCCCGCTTTGAATTCCGAGTCGATGATCTCGATGTCGCCGTTCTCCAGCCGGACCGGCAGGACATCCAGCGGCCGCGGGGCCGGTCCGCCCATCACCTCGCCGTTGAGCGTGAACACGCTCAGGTGGCAGGGGCAGAGGAATTGTCTTTTCTCCTCCCCCCACCGAAACGCGCAGCCCAGGTGGGGACATTTGCCGGAGTAGACGATCAAGGGGGCTCTGGGGTCGTTCTCCCAGACGAGGGAGCCGTCTTTTTCCCTGAACAGCCGGTTCTCCTCCTTGGCGTAGATCTCCTTCCGGAGCCGCTCGGAGGCCTTCACGACCCAGTGGGTCTTTTCGACCGTGTTAATCAAGTAAGCCTCTTTATTGACCTTGAGGAATTTGAGGAGCTCCGGGGTGTCTTCCTTGAGGATCTGCTCCCGCCGGCCGATCTTGATCCACTGGTTGTTAAACCCTTGGTACATGGGATAGATGAGGTAACGGACGCCCGGAATCGCGATCCCGGCCCCGATGAGGGCCACGATGCCGCCGGTGACCCAGACGAAGAATTTCCGCCGGCTGACGTCCTTGTCCGATTCGGGGATGGAGGTGAGGGCGTGTCCGGACATCAGCTCCAGGTGGGGGTCGATCTCCTGGGGGTCCACCTGCTTGTAGAGCGAGCGGTTGAACTTGGGGTAGCGGGAGAACTCCCAGGAGGAACGGTTCAGGTGTACGACGTTTCCGGGATGGAGTGTGACGTCCTCCATGGGGACGAGCAACTCGTCGCCGTGGTGCCGGATGACCAGGTGGGTGAGCTGTTTTGCCGTGTGATTCACGACGACATCGGTCACCTCACCCACGACGCCGTCGAGACACTTCACCTGGGCTTTCAAATGAGGATACATGTAGGGCTCCTTTCTTCAGCCACTAAAGAATGAAGGGTATTCGATTATGCTAATAACCGAATAATTTTAGCCTCACAATTGGAGTCTGTCAACGGGTTTTTTCCTGGGGATGGGGCCGGGCGATCGGGAATGGCGCGCCGTAACCGCTCCCTATTCAAAAGTGATTACATGCTTGACAATTTCGTAGGGTTTCCTTATGCTACTGACGCTGGCTCACGCTGGAATGGACGACTGTGGTTCGTAGCGATTGAAAGGAGGTGAAGCGGGGGAGAAACATTCGCTTCAGACACGACGAAAAGGAAGAGGGTGGGTACGTCTTTGGCATCGCGCCATGGATGGTTCCTTTAGCGCACCTTCAAGAAGGAGGGGGGCTATGAGTAACGGTCAAGAACGTTCTCCGGCTGCATTGATTGTCGCCTTGATTCTCATCGGGTATGCGATCATCCTCAAGCATACGGGAATCCTGAGCGGCGGCGTCGAGTGGTTGGGTCAGACCAAGCATATCGATGACCAGTACGTGGTGGCCCTGTATGCGGGGATCGTAGGGCTCGTTTTCGGTCTCTGGAACCTTGCCAGTCCTCCCGGCAGGGCCGCGTTTGACCAGATTGTCCGCTCCACGGTGGCCGGGGTGGGGACGATCATCCTCCTCGGTTTGGCAACCCGCTATTACCTGGAGCCGCTCTTCAAGGTCTGGGGGCATGCAGCGAAGGCGACGCTCACCTTTGACTTCGCCGCCATGTTCGGGCTCAACTACATCTTCCTGGGGATTCTCCTGGGGATCATCTGGGTCAACACCATCGGCATCGCCGACTGGATGAAACCCGGCGTGAAAACGGCCCGTCTGGTCCTGAAGATGGGAGTCATCACGCTGGGGGCGATGTACTCCCTCACCGAGCTCAAGTACATGGGGAAGATCAGCCTCATCATGATCGCCTTCTTCGTGATAGGGACGGTCCTCCTCGTCCTGTGGATGGGGACGATCATGGGTGCGGCCCGGTCGCTTACGGGCGTCCTCTCTTCCGGCCTCGGCGTCTGCGGCGTGTCGGCGGCCGTAGCGGCGGCGCCGGTCGTCAAAGCCCGAGGGATCGACATGGCCTACTCGATCGGGATGGTGCTCCTCATCGGCGTCGTCGGCCTCTTCACCTTCCCGACGGTCGGGAAGATGGCCGGCATGAACGAGCTCCAGTTCGGCGCCTGGGCCGGCACGGGGATCCTGAACTCCGCCCAGGTGGCGGCGGCGGCCCTGATCTTCGATCCCAAGACGATCGAGACCTTGAAGGTCGCCGAGATCTTCAACATCACCCGGATCCTCTTCCTGCCGATCATCGTCATCCTCCTGGCCGTCTGGTACGCCAAGGGGGAGGAGGAGGAGGAGATGAAGACGGAGGTCTCCATCGGGAAGGTCCTGGTGGATAAGTTCCCCATCTTCGTCCTGGGGTTCATCCTCATGTTCGCCTTCAGCACGACGGGCGTCTTCACGCCCACGGGGTATCAGCTCCACGGGAAGCACACGTATAACTTCAAGCCGGACGCGAAGAAGCAGCTCAAGCCGGAGGATTTGGCCAAGGTCCAGGCGCTGGTGGACTCCAAGAATGTGGCGATCCCGGAGGTCCAGAAGGCCCTGGAGGACTTGGTCGCCAACAAGCAGATTACCTCGACGGCGCAGGTGGACCGGGTTGAAAAGGCTCAGGACTTCGCCGATAAGGATACCAAGAAGATCCTCAAACATGCCGACAAGATCGTCCAGGCTACACCCAAGCCGCTGAAGACAATGCGGGAGTACATGGTCTGGTTCTTCGCCTATGGCCTCATCGGCCTGGGGATGCAGATCACGTGGGAGACGATGCGCCAGGCGGGCGGCAAGGCGGCCGTGATTGGCGTCATCGCGGGCGTGGCGAAGGCGGTCCTGTCGTTCTTCGTTGTCCTCTGGTTCATCAAAGAGCTATAGGAGGGGATCATGGCGGAAGAGAGAAGAGCCACTGCGGAAGAGATCAAAGCGATGGAAGAGCGGGCCCTCAGCGTCTTTGCCTCCGAGCGGAGGGAGGACCTGACGGCGCTCGTCATCTCGTTCATCCTGGCCTTCCTCGTGATCATCTTCCTGGTGAAGTAGCGATCACGGGAAGGGGAAGCTGGGGGAGCCCCGATGGCCATCGGGGCTCCCCGTTTTTTGTAGAGGGGACGCATGAAACAGATCCTTGTCGCCACGCACGGCACGGAGGGGGCGCTCCGGGCCGAGGCGCATGCGTTTCGGCTCGCCCGGCTGACGGGGGCCCGCCTCCACGCCCTCTACGTCATCCACAAGGGATGGGGCAGCCTGGTGGGGCTCGATTGGCTGAACGCCTCTCATGTCCGGATGGCCTTTTACCGCCATGCCGAGGGGGAGATCCACAAGCGGGCCACGGAGGTCCTGGAGCGGTTTGCCGCCCGGGCGGCGGCGGAGCAGGTCCCGGCGGAGACCTCCGTCGTCGTCGGGTTGCCGGAGGAGGTCATCCCGCGGGAGGCGGCGCGCCTTGGCGCGGACCTCATCGTCCTCGGCGCCCCCGCGTCCCGACGGTCGGAAGAGTACAGGGCGCGGATCCCCCTCAAGAAGCTCCTGAAGGCCGTACCCTGCCCCCTCTGCATCGTCCCCTGACATGCCGACGGTTCGAGGGGAAATCACCGTGAAGGTCTCGCCGGAAGCGGCCTACCGGTTCCTTCTGGATTGGGAAAAGGTGGTCCGCCTCTCTCCGTATTGGGAGGTGAAGGCGTATCGGGTAATCCAGTCAGGAGTCAGGAGTCAGGAGTCAGAAGTTGGGAAAATCCCCCCATTCCCCCCTTTGGCAAAGGGGGGTGAGAGGGGATTTGCGGGGGTCGTGGAGGTAGAGGTCGAACACTATCGGGACGGGCGCCAGGAGACGCTGAAGTTCACGCTGGAAGAGGCGGTTTCACCGGAGCGGATCCGGTGGGCTGTTGCCGGGGGCGCGCGGCGCCAGATCACCTTCTCTTTGAAGGAAGAGACCGGGGGCGTCCGGATCGTCCAGGAAGAGGAGTTGGAGAGCCCGCAAGAGGATGAGGCGGCGCACCGACGGGGCGAGGCGGAGCTGATCTTCTGGCTCCGTTCCCTCCGGGAATACCTCCGCCTGCACGAGCGGTCCACGCTGTGGACGCGAGCCTTTCGCTGGATCATGGATCGCTACTGGATCCCCATGTCCCCCTCCCAGCGGAAGGTCTCTATCCTCGTCATCAAGATCACCATTGCGGAGTTCGTCATCTTCCTCGGCATTGTCCTGGCCTTTGTCCTGGCCGGCGCCTGGTAGTCTTCAGATTTTGCTTGACATCTCCAGGGGTTTAGATTATTCTAGCGACAACTTGTCCGTGCGGACGCTCCGCGCGGGACCTTGTGGGGAAAGGAGGGAGAGAATGAAACAGGTCCTCATTCTAGCGGCGTTCTTTTTAGTCGGCGCGATTGGTCTCAGCCTTTTCTTGGGATGGTTGACTGATCAGGAGAAACAATCCCATGCCTCCAAGACCGCAGCGGAGATATCGATTAGCAAATAACGGCTTCCAGAAGAGACGAGCAGGATTGGAAGAGGGTTTACGAAAGGGGTGGGCGGGTCCACCCCTTTCCTGTTTCGTGTGAGCGCGACGGATGGCCCTTCAAGGAACAGTCAAAGGCCGGGATCTCTGCGGCGTCTTTCGGCAGGTCGGCGGGCTCGGAAAGACGGGGACGCTCTTCGTGAAGAGCGGCAACAGTGTGGGGCAGGTCTATTTCCGTGGTGACCGCATCTTCCACGCGCGCCTCCGTCTGAAAAAGGACGAGGAGGCCCTGGAGGAGATCCTGAGTCTGGAGGGGGAATTCAGCTGGTACGAGGGCCTGCCCTCCGATAATATCCCCGCGACGCTGGACCTCTATCCGGAAGAAGCGATCTATCGCTGCTACAAGAAGCACGCCCGACCCGCCGGGGAGACGGACCCCGCCAAGGGGCTCCCTCCCACCGATGCCCCGCTGGCCCCCACGCCGCGCTGCGACTTGGTGAGCGGCCGCCTGCCGCTCACGGAGGCGGAGCGGGCCGTCCTCGCCAAAGCCCGCCAAGGGCGCACCATCCACCAGCTTACGGCCGAAAGCCCCCTGCCGTCCCGGGAGCTGCTCGGGGTCATCGACCTGCTGCGGACTTGCGGGCTGCTTCAGGCTTCCGTTCCTACCCCCCCGGGCGCCCCGACCCCGCCTACCGAATCTCCCGAGATGAAACGCGTGTGGGATTCCATCGAAGGGCTCAGCGGCTGATGTTTTGAAAGCAGTCAGCAGTCAGCAGTCAGCAGTCAGCAGTGAAAGAGAGCGCAAGTTCGCCGCAGATGTCATGTTGGGACGGCTGGCCCGCTGGCTCCGGGTCCTCGGCTTCGACACGTATTACGACCGGGAGGCTGAGGACGACGCCCTGATCGCCCTCTGCCGGAGGGAGGGGCGCGTGCTCCTGACGCGGGACGGCCGCCTGGCCCGACGCCGGACGGTTCCCCACGCGGTCCTCCTCCGGGAGGAAGACCCGGACGCCCAACTCCGGGAAGTGGCCGGGGTCTTCGGCATCCGGCGTCCCCTTGCCTTCCTGAGCCGCTGTCCCCTCTGTAATGCGCCCCTGGTGGAAACCCCTCGCGCCGCCCTGCGGGGCGAAGTCCCCCCCTATGTCTGGAAAACCCAGCGGGTGTTTGCGCGCTGCCCCCGCTGCCGGAAGGTCTTCTGGGGCGGCACCCACGTCGGCCGCATCCGCGCCCGACTCAGCAAGTTGGGGTTGTTGGAATAGTTGGGATAGCGGGCTGCGGGCTTCCGGAAAGGTAAAGGTAAAGGTTAAGGTTGAGGTTGAGGCTAAGGGTTATCTGAACCTTAGCCTTAACCTTAGCCTTAACTT
>JACRHK010000222.1 GCA_016217625.1 Nitrospirota bacterium | reverse complement strand
CGTAGTTGGCGATCTTCCCGCCGAGGTTCACGACGGCGTCGGAGTAGAAGACCGAGGCCCCGCCGCCCGCCGGCAGGAGGGCGATGTCCCCGCCGGGGATCTCGATGAGCTTCACCGACCCCTTGACCTTCGCGTCCACCGCCTGGACAGCCAGCTCATTCTCCGTGTAGGGCCGGCCGAATTCCGCGGCGAACGAGAAGTCCCAATCGGGATGGCGGAAGCGGGCATCGCCGTCCAGCAGGACGACGGCGTCCAGGGCCGCGAGCGACTGGTCTCCGCGGAGGCCCAGGGGGTTCACCTCCAGGTATTGACCGTCCTCCTGATCGTAGCACTGAAACAGCTTCAAGGCAAAATCGGCGACCTTAGGCGCGAGATCTTTGGCAAAGCCGGCGTCCTTGGCCAACTCCTCCAGAGATTTCTGATCCGGGTTCTCGCCCACCGGGACGGACAGGCGCTTGACCCGATCCCATTGCCCCTCGATCTCGATCCCCCCGCAGGAGGCCAGCAGGATATCGGCCCCCTCCCGGGTGGATTTCACCGCCGCGTAGTACTCCGCGTCGTGGGGGACCATCTCCGAGACAATGACCTGTGAGACCGTGAGCTGCCCTACCGTCTTTCCCAGGATCTCCCGGACGGCCTTCTCGGCCCCCTTGAAGTCGAGGTCCACCTTCACCAGCCCCAGCTTCATCCGGGACCCGACCGCCTCGTGCGCCTTCACCACCAGCTTCGTCTCCTTGAGCCAGGGATGAGCGGCCGCCTGATCGGCGAGTTTCTCCTCCCGGCCCAGGATGACGTAGCGGGGCACCGGCACGCCCCACTTGGCCATCAAGGCCATCCCCGGTCCTTCCAGCACCTTAGCCATAACCGCTCTCCCTCCGGATCTTAAGGATAAGTTCCTTGTGAAAAAGCAAGCTCTTTCCCCACTCGGTGGGAAAGATTTTTATAGCGACAATCGGGGAAAAAGTCAAGCGGAAAAACCCACGTATGCTACGGAAAGGTAAGCGAAAAAAAAGCCAGCCATGTCATCTTACTTACAGACACATGCTGGCCACCCTCCGCTGGACCCCCCGATGACCATCGGGGCGCCCGGCGGCCTGTCAGCCGACCGGCAAGGTTCCGCCGCCTACCCGGCTTTTCGCCTGACCGTTGCTCCTGCGGGGCATCCTTCAGGCGAGCTTCCGAGAAGGTTATTACACACTAGATGGAGACGCTATGTCAAGAAAAGCGAATATAATATTTTTTCATAGATCAATTAAAGGAACCGCTCTTCCAGGTCGGACTGTAGCATGAAGATGATGACGCGCTCCCCTGTTTTTGTGCTGATATCCGTGTGAAGGCTCACGGTCTTCAGGCCCGTGATCCGCTCAATGACCCCTGTCAGGAGTTCGCGCGCCTGCTCGAGCAGGTTCGCCCGGACTTTCTTAATCAGTTCCGCCCCATCCGGGTGCTTGGCCAGTTGCTGCTCCGCCGGCGTCAGCACCCCTTTCAACCGCACAAGCACCATGTCCTCGATGATGAAGGTCCGCGTCTCCATGGGCCCCCGGCCCATGTAGTCCTTCTCGAACCGGATCAGGGCGTTGCTGATCTCGGCCTCCACCTGTCCTTTGGTCTTCTTCACCGCCGCCGCATCTCTCTGTCAGAACGGCTTATCGTACCATATCTCTCGAATTTCGAGAACCTTCTGCGTTGTCGGAGGTTTTCCATGCGGAGCGGCCCGCCTCAGGCGGGTCATGAGACCTCGCGGACGCCATAGCGTCCCCTCAAGGAGACGTAGAGCACCTCGCAGAGGATGATCTTCTCGATCCCCTCCGCGCGCTTTTCATGGAGCGCCAGATACTGCGCGCTGCCTTCGAGCACCGGCGCAACCAACCGCCCTCCCACCTTGAGTTGTTCCAACAACGGCGGAGGGACCATGAGACAGGCGGCGGTCAGGCAGATCCGGTCATAAGGGGCCCACTCGGGACAGCCGGGGCCCCCGTCTCCCAGCACAAGGACAATGTCCTGGTACCCCGCGGCTTCCAGGTTGCGCTTCGCATAGGCGTAGGTGACCGGGTCGATCTCCACCGACACGACCAACCCCTCCGCTCCCACGATCTCCCGCGCCAGGGCCGCGCCGTAGCCGGAGCCCAGGCCGATCTCGAGAAAGCGATGGCCGCGATCCAGTCCCAAAGGCTCGTAGAACAGCGGATAGCTGTGCGGGCAGGAGATCGTCGCCCTCGCACCGGGCAGTGGGAGGGGAACTTCCCGGTAGGCATAATCACGGTAAGCGGGCGGGATAAACTCCTCCCGAGGAACTTTCAGGAGGGCCTCCCGGATTCGTTCGGACTTGAGGTACCCCTGCGCGACGAGCCAACGGACCTTCTCCTTCCGCTCCTGTTGAAATTCCGCCCGACTCTTCGTCTGCGCTTTGGGTGGGGGGATGATCCAGCCGGGCATGGCGCTCCTGAGACCATCTCGCTATCTTTTTTCAATCTTCAATCTTCTGTCTTCCATCGTCGCTTTCCTACTGTCTCAGTCTTTGTAAGATCCTCCGCGTGGCCGTGGACCGGTTCAGCGTATAGAAGTGGATGCCGGGGGCGCCACCGGCCAGGAGATCCCGGCACTGGGCCGCGGCATGCTCCACGCCGATCTGCCGCACGGCCTCGGGGTCCTCCCGGACCTTCTCTAACCGCTCCAGCAGGGAAGCGGGGATCTTGGCGCCGCAAAGCTCCGTGAACCGCTTGATCTGGTCGAGGTTGGTGACGGGCATGATCCCGGGCAGGATCGGCACGGCGATGCCGGCTGCGCGGGCGCGCGCCACAAAGTCGAAGTAGAACCGGTTGTCGAAGAACATCTGCGTGATGAGGAACTCCGCCCCCGCCTCCACCTTCCGCTTGGTATAGGCCAGGTCCTCCTCCAGGCTCTTCGATTCGAGATGCCCCTCGGGATACGCCGCGCCCCCCAGGCAGAAGTCGTACCGCGGCCGGATGAAGGCGATGAGATCCGACGCGTGGGCGAAGCCGCCGGCCGGTGGGATGAAGGGGCCGCGGCCGTTCGGCGGGTCGCCGCGCAGGGCCAGGATGTTCTCGATTCCGGCCGTCTTCAGCCGGTCGAGGACCTGAACGATCTCCTCCCGCCCCGCCCCCACGCAGGTCAGGTGGGCCATCGCCTCGATCCCCAGCCGGTTCTTGATCCGGTCCACCAGATCGATCGTCCGATCGCGGGTGGAGCCGCCGGCCCCGTACGTGACGGAGACGAAGGAGGGACGGAGCGTCCGCAGATCCTCAATGGTCTGGGAGAGGGCGGCCACACCCTCTTCGGTTTTAGGGGGGAAGAATTCGAAGGAGAAGACTTTGGCCCCTGTCTTGAACAGATCCCGGATCTTCACCGGCCCCGCATCCTAATGGAAGCTCTGCTCCTCGCCGGGAAAGACGCCCGACTCGACCTCTTCCTTGAACCGGCGGAGGGCGTCCAGGGCCTCGGCCCCCAGGTGGGCGTACCGCTTGACGAACTTGGGCGTGAAGCGGTCGAAGAGGCCGAGGAGGTCGTGCAAGACGAGGACTTGGCCGTCGCAGTGGGGGCCGGCGCCGATCCCGATCGTGGGCACGCCGATGCGCTCCGTCACGGCCTTGGCCAGCTTGGCCGGAATCCCTTCCAACAGAACGGCAAACGCCCCGGCCTGTTCCGCTGTCTGCGCTTCTTCCAGCAAGCGTTGTGCCGCCTGTTCCTCGCGCCCCTGAACTTTGTATCCCCCCATCCGGTGCACGGCCTGGGGTGTGAGACCGAGATGGGCCATGACGGGGATGCCGGCCCGGACCAGCGCCTCCACGACGGCGGCCTGGTCGCCCAGCGCCTCGATCTTCACGGCCGCCGCGCCCCCTTCCTGGAGGAACCGGCCGGCGTTCGCCACGGCGATCTCCGGCGTGCGGTAGGAAAGGAACGGCATGTCGCCGATGACCAGCGCGCGCCGGACCGCGCGGCGGACTATCGCCGTGTGATAGATCATCTGATCCATGGTCACGGGGATCGTCGTCTCGTGCCCCTGGACCACGATGCCGAGGGAATCCCCCACCAGGACGCAGTCGATCCCCGCCCGGTCCACTAGATCGGCGAAGGGGTAGTCGTAGGCCGTGACCATGGAGATCTTCTGGCCTTCCTGTTTCTTCTCCTGAAGTGTCAGGACCGTAACCTGTTCTCTCTTCATTTCTCCACCACTCACCACTCACCTCTCACCACTTATTGCTTCCCCACCTGCTTCGCCGCATTCACCGTATTATGCAGGAGCATTGCCACGGTCATCGGCCCCACGCCGCCGGGCACGGGCGAGATGGCCGAGGCCTTCTGCCGAACGGCATTGAAGTCCACATCCCCGACAAGCTTTCCATCGGGCAGCCGGTTGATCCCCACATCTACGACCACGGCCCCCTCGCGCACCATCTCGGCCGTGATGAGCCGGGGCCGGCCGACCGCCGCCACCAGGATCTCCGCCTCCCTGCAAACGGCCGGCAGGTCAGCGGTCTTCGAGTGGGCGAGCGTCACGGTGGCATGGGCTGCCAGCAGCAAGATCGCCAGCGGCTTCCCCACGAGCGTGCTCCGCCCCACCACCACGGCCCGCTTGCCTGTGATCGGCAAACCATACTGCTCAAGGAGCACCATGATCCCCAGGGGCGTGCAGGGCACGAACGTCGGGTTGCCGGCCAGCAGCCTCCCCATGTTCGCCGGGTGGAAGCCGTCCACATCCTTGGCGGGATCAAGACTCTCCAATACGAACTCTTTCCGAATCTGTGGCGGCAGAGGAAGCTGCACGAGGATGCCGTGGACCGCCGGGTCGGCGTTCAACTGCCGGAGGAGGCCCAGCACCTCTTCCTCGGAGGTCGAGGCCGGCAGACGATGGACCGACGAGACAATCCCCACGCCCTCAGAGGCCCAGGCCTAGTTCCGGACATAGACCTGCGAGGCCGGGACCTCCCCCGCCAGGATCACGGCCAGCCCCGGCGTCACCCCGCCGGCCCGGAGCTGGTCCACCTCCGACCGCAGCCCTTCCCGGATCTTCTGCGCCACCGCAAGGCCGTCAAGGATCTGTGCCGCCATCCTCACTCCTGACTTCTGACTCCCGGTTTGGATATCCGGATGACCCGCTCTTCCGTCACAATCACATCCACCGGCTGATCCTGCTTGCCTGCGGGCAGGGCCGTCATCACTTGGCATTCAAAAGCCAGGGCGACCCGGGGAACGCGGCCGGGCAGTCGATGAAAAAGACGGTCGTAAAACCCCATCCCGTACCCCAACCGGTGTCCGGACAGGTCGAACCCCACGCCGGGGACAATCAGCAGATCCAGCGCCTCGACGGCCACGGGCCTCAGCGCGTCCGGCCGGGGCTCGGGGATTCCTTGTGTTCCGGGAATCAGATCGCGCTCCGGATCCCGCACCTCGGAGAAGACCAGGCTCCGGCCCCGCCAGATGGTCATCGGGACGGCGACCCGCTTCCCCTCGCGCAGGGCCCGACGGAGGAGCGTGGCCGTCGCGACCTCGCTCCGGAACGCGCAATACAACCCGACCCACCGGGCCCGCCGGTATTCGGGAAGCGCCAGGAGGCGGCGGAGAATGCGGCCGCTCCGCGCCGCCCGCTCGGGAGCGGCGATCCGATCGCGGCGGGCGAGGAGGCGCCTGCGGAGAGCGGGTTTGCTCCCCGGTTCCGCCCCCCGAGCCTTCGCCGACACAGGAGCGCCGCGAAGAACGGTCAACGTTCTTCCTTCCAACCGAGCCGGAGGGAGATCTCCCGCGCGGTCCGGAGGAGAAGGGGCGCCAGATCTTTCCGGAGCCGATCCTCGGACAGGCGGTGCGCGGGACCCGAGATCGACACGCCGGCCACGACCTGCTGGGTATAGTTGCGGATGGGAGCGCCGATCCCGCGGACGCCGTCCTCATATTCCCCGTCCCCCAGGGCATACCCCCTGGACGCGACCTTCTCAAGCTGGCGGAACAGAGCCTCCCGCGAGCGGATCGTCGAGTCGGTGTAGACGGCCATCTTCTCCTTGTCGAAGATCTTCCGGAGTTGATCCTGCGGGAGGAAAGCGAGCTGGGCCTTGCCGATGGCCGTGCAGCAGGCGGGGATCACGGCCCCCAGGCGGGAGACGGCCCGCACCGCCTGCGGGGTCTCCACCACATCGAGATAGACGGCGCGAGCGCCGCGCAGCACACCGAGATAGGCCGTCTCGTCGCACCGGACGACCAACTGCTCCAGGAAGGGCCGGGCCTGCTCCAGCAGGTCGAGGGACTGCTGGAAGGTCTGCCCCAGCTCGAACGTCCTGAGGCCGAGGCGGTAGTCCCCCGTCGCCCGGTTCTGCTCGATGTAGCCGCGCAGCTCCAGCGTGGCCAGGATGCGGAAGATGTTGTTCTTGTCCAGCCCCAGCCGCTGGGAAAGCTGCGTCACCCCCAGTTCCCGGTGGGCGGGCGAAAAAGCCTCCAGCAGGTCCAGGGCGTGGGTGATCGCCTGAATCCGGTAGTCCGCCTTCTGCCGTTTCGCATGCGGCCGTTTCCGGGTCTTCGCCATGCCCAACTCCTACCTCGTTTCTATGACCTCTCCCTACGACAGCAAGTTGGTTCAGCTTGCCGCACACGCTAATCATAGACTACGCTTTTTCCGGTTGTCAAACAATGAAACTGGGTTTGCAGTTTCTTGGATGGATTGAAGTGGATCTGCGAAAAGTGCGGCTGCACCAAGCGCATGCGCTTCGGAAGAAATCCTCAACGGCTGGCCGGCGGATATTAAAGGCAGGGCAACCATCAATCTGGGGCCAAAACGAAAGATCAAGTTTCAAGACCCGACCCCAATCGTTTGCGACCCTCAAACCCTTCAGGCTGTTCGCTTGTGTATCACGAGGTGATTGCGGTCGGGGTCCTCGATCACGGCCAGGCGGCAGACGGGCGTTTCAAAGGTGTCCACTACAAACGGGACGGACTGCTCCTTCAGCCTCCTCACGAAGGCGTCCAGATCCGCCACCTCAAACCCCACGACCGCGCCCTTTGCCCCCGGAGTGTGCCCCATCTCGGTGGTGGTGATGGCAAAGGTGCCTGGTCCGATGTCGTACTCCACCCACTCGTCCTGATAGTTATTACGGAGAGCAGAAAATGTTTGACACCTCATGCGGCATAGAGAACGGACGGCGCGCGAAAATAGCTCCGGACTTTCTTCGGCCGCCGTTGGGTGCTCCACAGGAAACGCCGGACGTTGGCCATCAACTCGATCTTGT
>JACRHK010000221.1 GCA_016217625.1 Nitrospirota bacterium | reverse complement strand
GTGACCTGCCGGGGCAATGACCGGAAAGCCATCTTCCAAGACGACGCAGACCGCCGCCGCTTCCTTCAGATCCTTGCCCAGTCCCTGACCAGCTACACCGTCAACCTCTACAGCTACGTCCTCATGACCAACCATTTCCATGTGCTCCTGGAGACCCCATTGGGCAATCTCAGCGAATGCATGCGCCGCTTCAATATCACCTACACCGGCTACTTCAACAGGCGGCACAAACGGGTCGGCCACCTCTACCAGGGAAGGTACCAAAGCCTTCTCGTGGACAAAGACGCCTACCTCTCCATCCTCTCCCGTTACATCCACCTCAACCCCGTCAGAGTGAAACCGCTGGACAAGGCCCCCTTCAAAGAACAGGTGAACTATCTGGTCCACTACCCCTGGAGCAGCCTGCCGGGCTACCTCCACAAAAGCAAAAAAGTCTTCTATGTGGAGTATTCCCTGGTGCTGGGAGAATACGGCGGAGACACCGACAGAGCCCGGCGCGAGTATCAGAAGGCACTCTTGGCTGAGATCGGGCAGGGGACGGGGCTCAAAGAGCAGGTGGTCGGCCAGAGCATCCTGGGAAGCGCGGAGTTTATCACTTCAGTGACGGAGCGGTTCCTCGTTGCGGAAAAAGACCGCGAGCGATCCTCCCACAACGCATTGCGCCGGTATTGCATGAAGGGGGATCTCTTGAAGGCCATCGAGCGGGAGACGGGGAAGAACCTGGAAACGTTGAGCATCGAAAAGGGCGAAGTGAGACAGCTTGCCATGGAGCTGCTGTACCGACGGGGAGGCCTCCGGGGGCCAGAGGTGGGACGACTGTTCGGGGTGGATTACAGCTCCGTGAGTCAGGAGCGCAAGCGGCTCCACGAGAAGCTCCGGAAACACCGCAAGCTCCAGGCGCTCCTTGATCGCATCGAACAAAGATGTCAATAGTAAAGATTTGACCCCAAGTAATATCAAGCTCTGAAGAAAAGCGTCCCGTCAGCTATCGACTCCAGGAGCGGAAGAATTCCGCCACACGCACAATCTTGATACCGCGATATCTTTGTAGGGTAAGCAAATGGTGATCGCCAGAGACAATGCAGCAGGCGCCGGCATCAACGGCGAGACCGAGGAAGACGTTATCCGAGGGGTCGGTTTCAATTACCGCAAGGCGGGTTCTTCTCGGGACAACAAGGGAGAAAGAGGACACATCGTTGATGATGAGGGCGATTTCTTCAGGGGCGAACCCGAATTTATCAGAGGCCAATACGCGGATCAATTCGCGGAGGGTCTCCTTGGAGACGACAAGCCGACACTGACCGGATCGCGCGATCTCTAGGGCTTTACGAGGAAGTCCTTCCCATAAGTAGGCAGAAATGAGGACGTTTGTGTCGAAGACAACGCGTTTAGAGCTTGAGCCCACGGCTCTCATGGACGATAGCGGCTATCTCCTTTAGCGTCATCCGCTTCAACCCCTTCTTCTTTACCAGTGCGGACGTCTTCGCATAGATGTCACCAGCCTGTGGTTCTTGCTCCAAGATAATGACCTCCACTGTTTGACCGGGTGGAATGGGAAGCTTCGAGAGCCTGAGACGTCCTCCCTTCTCCACCTTTGTCTGGTATTTTACGGCTTTCATGAATGTTAGCCTTTCTGTTTGTTAGACTTATTATATGGCCCGCGCATGTGGAAGTCAAAGTGTTCCCGTGCGGAGAATCGCTGAGTGAAAGAGATCTATGTCATGCCGCTTTTGGCATAGGCCCTTATCCCTTCCTGGTAGTAGTCGCCCCCGTGGCAGTCGTTGATGACGAAGGCGGGGAAGTCCTCGACGACGAGGCGGCGGATCGACTCCGTGCCCAGGTCGTCGTAGGCGATGACCCGGGCTTCTTTGATCGCCTTCATGAGATAGGCGGCGGCCCCGCCGATGGCGGCCAGATAGACGGCCTTGTGTTGTTGGAGCGCTTCCTTGACTTCCGGGCCGCGCTTCCCCTTGCCGATCGTGGCCTTGAGGCCCAGCGAATGGAGGTAAGGGGTGTAAGGGTCCATCCTTTCGGCCGTCGTAGGGCCGGCCGAGCCGATGACCTGTCCGGGGCGGGGCGGCGTGGGACCGACATAGTAGAGGATCGCCCCTCGCAGGTCGAACGGCGGCGGCTCCCCCCGCTTCAACGCCTCGACCAGGCGGCGGTGGGCCGCATCCCGCGCGGTATAGATCACCCCCGAGATCCGGACGCGGTCCCCGGCGCGGAGGCCCAACACGATCTCGTCGGTCAAGGGAGGGGTGAGTGTGATCAGGCGATTCATCATTGCAAAATGCAAAATTCAAAATGCAAAGTGCAAAATGAAAACCCTTTGTGTTGCATCATCACAAATTTTGCACTTTTCATTTTACATTTTGAACTTTGCATTGTTAGATCTCCACTTCCCGGTGCCGGCTGGAGTGGCAGGCCAGGTTCACGGCCACGGGGAGCGAGGCGATGTGGCAGGGAGCGGTCTCGATGAACACATCAAACGCCGTGGTCGCCCCCCCGAGCCCCACGGGGCCGATCCCCAGGGCGTTGATCTCCCCTAAGAGCGATAGTTCCAGGGCTGCCACCTCCGGGTCGAGATGGCGCCGGCCGATCAAACGCAGGAGCGCTCGCTTGGCCAGGAGCGGCGCCACCTCGAAGTCGCCGCCGATTCCCACCCCCACGGTGAAAGGAGGGCAGGCGCCGGGGCCGGCCTCTTTCACCACCGTGAGGATGAACGCCTTGACTCCTTCGATCCCATCAGCGGGTCTCAGGATCGTCATCCGGCTCTTGTTCTCGCATCCGGCGCTCACCACCTTCATGTGCAGGTGGATCCGATCCCCCGGGACCAAAGTGACATGAATGATCGCCGGCGTGTTGTCCTTCCCCGGCGTGCGCTTAAGCGGGTCGGAGACGACGGAGTTCCGCAGATACCCCTCCTGATAACCTTTTCGCGCGCCCTCCTGGATCGCGTCGTAGAGCGATCCCCCCTCGACGCGGACGTCCTCGCCCAGGTCGACGAAGAAGAGGGCGAGGCCGGTGTCCTGGCAGAGGGGGATCTGTTCGGCAGCCGCCAGCCGGGCGTTCTCCTGGAGGGTCCGGAGGACTTCCACGCCCAGGGGTGAGGGCTCGGTCCGGAGGGCGTCATCGAGCGCCCGCGCCAGATCGGGATTCAGGAAAAAGTTGGCCTCCTTGCAAAGGCGCTCGGCCTGGGTGGCGATTTCATGATAGGGGATGGAGCGCATGGGGGATTGCTCACCACACCGGGAGGATTAGACTTTCTTTTCCCGGATCAGGGCGTCCACTTCCTCGATACCGCGCTTGAGCTGGGCGACCGAGGCAGCGAAGGCGGCGCGTTCCTCGTTGTTGAGGCGGATCTCGATGATGACCTCCGCGCCGCCCTTCCCCAGCTTCACCGGGACGCCGACGTAGTACCCCTTCACCCCGTACTCGCCGTCGAGGTAGGCCACGCAGGGGAGGATCTCCTTCCGGTCGAGGAGGATCGCATCGGCCATCTCCACGATGGCGGCGGCCGGCGCATAGTAGGCGCTTCCGGTCTTCAGGAGGTTCACGATCTCCCCGCCGCCGTCGCGCGTCCGTTCCACCAGCCGGGCGATCTCCTCGCGGGGCAGGAGGTCGGTGAGGGGGATCCCGGAGACGGTGGAGTATCGGGGCAGCGGCACCATCTGGTCGCCGTGTCCGCCCATGACGAAGGCCTGGATGTTCTTCACCGAGACGCCCAGGGACATGGCGATGAACGTGCGAAAGCGCGCGGCGTCCAGCACGCCCCCCATCCCCACGACCCGCTGTGTGGGGAACCCGGCGACCCGGGCGACCAGGTGGGTCATCAGGTCCACAGGGTTCGTCACCACGAGGAAGATGGACTGGGGCGAGTGTTTGGCCGCCTCCCGGGCGATGCCGGCCACGATCTTGGCATTCGCGAGCAGCAAGTCCTCCCGGCTCATGCCGGGCTTCCGGGACAGGCCCGCCGTGATGAGGATCAGGTCGGAGCCGGCCGTCTCCTCGTAGGCGTTCGATCCGGTGATCCGGGCATCGAACCCGAGGAGGGGCGCCGATTCCATGAGGTCGAGGGCCTTCCCCTGGGGGACGCCTTCCAGGATGTCCACCAGGACGACATCGGCGAGGTCGCGCTCGGCGAGCTTCTGGACCGTGGAGGCTCCCACGTTCCCCGATCCCACGATGGTGACTTTTCTCCGCATCGCCCCCTCGGTTAGAGTCAATGAGTCAATGAGTCAATGAGTCAATGAGTCAGTGAGTCAATGAGTCAGTGAGTCAATAAGTCAATGGTCAATAGACCGTCGTCACGCGCGTTGCGTCACTCGGCGTGCCTACTATAAATGAACCGCTCCGGCGTGTCAACCGGTGGAAAAACCCGGCCCGTTACAGTATCATGGGGAGCATGACGAGCGAGCAACCCACCTACCTTGGCACGTGGCCCGACCCCGAGTTGGTCGGCGATCCGAAGCTCTACGCCGACGTCTGCTACCTGGAGGGGCTGCTGGAAGAGGTCCTTCGCGGGCAGATGGGCGAGGCCTTTGCCGGGATCATCGGCCAGTTCCGCGGGATCTGCAAAGACCTCCGCCACCGGTACGACCGCGCGGAGGAGGAGCGGCTGCTGGGCCTGGTGGCCTCCCTGGATCTGGAGACCGGCTTCCGCACCGTCCAGGCCTTCGATCTGGCGTTCAACCTCCTGAACGTGGTGGAGGAGAACTTCGCCATGCAGCAGCGGCGGGCCATCCTGCGGAAGGGGAGCGACTCCCATGTCCCCGGCTCGCTGGCGGAGGGAATCGCGCGCCTGCAAGGGCAGGGGGTGAATGCCGACGCCCTGGCCGCCTGCTTGCAGGAGCTGGAGGTCGAGCCGGTGATGACGGCCCACCCGACGGAGGCCAGGCGCCGGACTCTTCTGGAAAAATTCCGCAGGCTCTACCTCCTCGTGTTCCGCCGGGAGAACCCGATCTGGACGCCCCGGGAGATGGAGCAGATCCGCGAGGAGATCCTGGCGGAGCTGGAGCAGCTCTGGCAGACGGGGATCCTCTTCCTGGAGAAGCCCACCGTGCAGGATGAGGTGCGGCACGGCCTCTTCTATTTCCGCGAAACGTTCTTCCCGGTCCTCCCTCGGCTCTACGCGGAGATGGTGCGGGCCATCCACCGGCATTACCCCGGATGCGCCGTCAGCGTCCCCTCGTTCTTCCGCTTCGGCTCCTGGATCGGGGGGGACCGCGACGGCAACCCGGCGGTGACGGCGCGGGAGACGGAGCGGACGCTCCGGGCGCACAAGGACTTCATCCTCACCCTCTACCTCCAGGCCGTCCAGCAGCTCGTCGTCAGCCTGAGCCAGTCGCGCCACATGGCGCCGGTGAGCGAGGAGCTCCATCGCTCCCTCCGCGACGACGCCCGCGCCATGCCGAGGGGGGCTTCCTCGGTGCTCCAGCGGAACCCCCACGAGCCGTACCGGCTGAAACTGGGGTTCATCCGGATGAAGCTTGAGGCGACGCGGAGGGAGAACGTCCCGACAGGTCGGGACCGTCCGGCGTCCGCCGCGGCGTCTTTCGAGGATCCGCGGAGAGTTGAAGGGACCTACCGGTCGGCCGCGGAGTTCCTCGAAGACCTCCGCGTGATGCAGCGGTCGCTCCGGGCCAACCGGGCCGAGCGGACGGCGGAGCTCGAGGTCGAGAGCCTCATCCGCCAGGCCGAGGTCTTCGGGTTCTCTCTGGCCCGGCTCGACGTGCGCCAGGAGACGGCCGTCCACCGCCGGGCCGTGCAAGAGATCCTCCGTCGGGCGCGGATCCCTCCGCATCCGGAGCATCCCTCCGAGGACGAGTGGGAGAGCTTGCTCGCGCGGGAGATCCGGAATCCCCGGCCGCTCCTTCCGACCGAGAGCGCCGTGTCGCCCGAGACCCGCGAGGCGCTGGAGACCTTCCGCGTGATCCGGACGGCCCGGGAGGATGTGGATCCCGACGCCGTGGGGAGCTACATCGTGAGCCTGGCGGAACAACCCAGCGACCTGCTCCTCGTCCAGCTCCTGGCCAAGGAGACGGGGCTCTACGGCGAGGGGCCCGGAGGGCGGGCCTGGAGCCGCCTCGATCTCGTGCCGCTCTTTGAATCGATCCCGGCCCTCCG
>JACRHK010000220.1 GCA_016217625.1 Nitrospirota bacterium | reverse complement strand
TCCTGACTTCTGACTCCTGACTCCTGACTTCTTGAGCCTCCCAGGGCCCGTCGCAGGGCCCGCACGACAAGGATCCGGACGACCTCCTGGTCGCGGAAACGCACCTCGCGCTTGGTGGGGTGAACGTTGACATCCACTCCATCCCCTTCGGTTTCCAGGTAAAGGACCAGCAGGGGGTGCCGCCCCTTGGGGACAAGATCGTGGTACGCTTCCGTCACGGCAGACTGTAGAAGAGGGCTCCGCACCGGCCGGCGGTTGACGAAGATCTCCTGGTACCCCCGATCGTACCGGGTCAGGGTGGGGATCGAGGCGAACCCGTGGATTCGGAACCCCCGCCCTTCCTCTTCCACCCGAATCATCATGGCTGCGAGGGCCTCGCCGAAGACCTGGCACAGGCGATCCTCCTCTTGTCGCCCCGGAGAGAGGTCCAGGATTTGCCGCCCCCCGTGATGGAACCGGAACGCGACGGACGGCCACCCTAGGGCCATCCGGCCGACGAGCCGGCTGATGTGGCTGATCTCCGTCTGCGGGCTGCGGAGGAATTTCAAGCGGGCAGGGGCGTTGTAGAAGAGATCCCGCACCTCCACCACGGTCCCTCCCGGCGGGGGAGCCTCCCGCGCGCCCACCCGCTTCCCCCCTTCCACCTCCCCCAGCGTGCCCCACGTGGCGCCGGGCGTTCCCGTCACCAGGCGCACGCGCGCGACAGAGGCGATGGCCGCGAGGGCCTCGCCCCGGAACCCCATCGTGCGGACCCGCCAGAGGTCGTCGGCCGTGCGGATCTTGCTGGTGGCGTGGCGCTCAAACGCGACCTGGGCGTCTTCCGGGTCCATGCCGCAGCCGTTGTCCCGGACGCGGATGAGCCGGCGACCGCCTTGGCGGACCTCCACGGCGATCCGGCTGCTGCCGGCATCCAGGGCGTTCTCGACGAGCTCTTTGACCACGGAGGCCGGGCGCTCCACGACCTCGCCCGCCGCAATACGATTCGCCACGTCTTCCGGCAGGATGCTGATGGCGGGCATGGGACGCTGGCAATCAGCAGACGAGCAGGTCGTCGGGGAGATCCCGCTTGTTGAGGGGCCCCAGGATGGTGAGGCAGAGGGAGTCCGAGGTGAAGAGCTGGCTCGCCAGGCGCTGCACCTGTTCCGGCGTCACCTCATCGATGTCTTTGAGGAGCCGGTCGAGGGAGAAATGGCGGCCGAAATAGATCTCCTGGCGGGCGAGCTGGCTCATCCGGTTGGTGGTGCTCTCCATGGAAAGCATCAGGCTGCCCTTCATCTGATCCTTGGCCCGCTTAATCTCCGGCTCTCCGGCCCCTTTCTCCTTAAAGGAGGTGAACTCGTGGAGGATGAGGCGCACCACCTCCACGGTGGTGGACTGGTCCGTCCCCGCGTACACGACGAGCAGGCCGGTGTCGCGGAAGGCGCTGGAATACGAGTAGATGGAGTAGGCCAGGCCGCGGGTCTCCCGGATCTCCTGGAAGAGGCGGGAGCTCATGCTGCTCCCCAGGATGGTGTTGAGGGCGGAGAAGGCGTAGCGTTCCTCGTGGGAGACCTGGAGCCCCCGGCTCGCCAGGCAGATCTGCACCTGCTCGAGCTCCTTCCGCTTCAGGTAGACGTGGCGTTGGAACGTCGGCGTCGTCTCCTCCTTGGCGTCGCCCTTGCGGGCGAACTGCCCCAGCTTCTCGTTGAGCAGGGCGATGAGGGAATCGTGCTCGAAGTTTCCCGTCACCGAGATGACGATCTCGAGGGGATGATAATGTCGGGCGATGTAGTCATCCAGGTGCTGCCGGGTGAGCGCCTTGACGCTCTCCTTAGTCCCGAGGATGGATCGGCCGAGTGGATGGTCCGGCCAGGCGACCTGGGAAAGGATGTCGTGGATCAGGTCATCCGGGGTGTCCTCGACCATCTTGATCTCTTCGAGGATCACTTTCCGCTCTTTGTCGAGATCCTCGGGCTTGAGACGCGAATACAGGAAGACGTCGGAGAGCAGGTCCACGGCGATCGGGAGGTGCTCGTCCAGCACCTTGGCGTAGTACGTGGTGCTCTCGCGGGACGTGAAGGCGTTCATCTCGCCGCCGATGGAGTCGATGGCCACGGCGATCTCCTGGGCCGAACGCTTCTCGGTCCCCTTGAAGAACATGTGCTCAATGACGTGGGAGATGCCCCCCAAATCGGGGGGTTCATGGCGGGATCCGACGTTCACCCAGATCCCGATCGAGACGGAGCGGACGTGGGGGATCGTCTCCGAGACGACCCGGATGCCGTTGTCGAGAATGTCCTTGCGGAACATGTGACCCCCCACCTGGGATAGCTAGATGGCTAGATAGCTAGATGGTTAGTAAATTCCAGCTATCCAGCTATCCAGCTATCCAGCCATCCAGCCATCCAAAAGAACTAGCCCCGCTTGGCGGTCGCCCGTTCCCGCATCGCCTCCTTGCGGCTGAGTCGGATCTTCCCCGACCTGTCGATCTCGAGCACCTTCACCAGGACCTCGTCGCCCTCCTTCAGCTCGTCGCTCACCCGGGTCACCCGGTGCTCGGAGATTTGGGAGATGTGGACCAACCCCTCCGTGCCCGGGAAAATTTCCACGAAGGCGCCGAAGTCCATGATGCGCTTGACCTTGCCGACGTAGATCTTGCCGACCTCCGCCTCCTGCACGATTCCCTGGATGATGGCAATGGCCTTCCTGGCCGCCTCCTCGTCGGGCGAGGCGATGGAGATGAGCCCGCTGTCCTCGATGTCGATCTTCACCCCCGTCTGCTCCACGATCCCCCGCACCACCTTGCCGCCGGTGCCGATGACGTCCCGGATCTTGTCCTTGTGGATCTGCAGCGTGAAGATCCGGGGGGCATGCGCCGACAGAGTGGAGCGCGGGGCCGCCAGCGCCTCGCGCATCTTCCCGAGGATGTAGAGCCGCCCCTCCCGCGCCTGGGCCAGGGCCGTCTGCATGACCTCTTTGGTGACGCCGGCGATCTTGATGTCCATTTGCAGGGCGGTGACCCCCATGTCGGATCCGGTGACCTTGAAGTCCATGTCCCCCAGGTGGTCCTCCAGCCCCAGGATGTCGGAGAGGACGACGACCTGTTCCCCCTCCTTGATGAGCCCCATGGCGATCCCCGCGATGGGCGCCTTGATGGGCACCCCCGCGTCCATCAGGGCTAGGGTGGCGCCGCAGACCGTGGCCATGGAGGAGGACCCGTTCGATTCCAGGATATCGGAGACAATCCGGAGCGTGTAGGGGAACTCGGTCTTGCCGGGGATGACCGGCTTAATCGCCCGCTCGGCCAAGGCGCCGTGGCCGATCTCGCGCCGGCCGGGGCTCCGGAGGGGCCGGGCTTCCCCCACGCTGAAGGGGGGGAAGTTGTAGTGCAGCATGAAGGTCTTCGTCAGGTCTCCCTCCAGCGTCTCGATCCGCTGCTCGTCCTCCGAGGTGCCCAGCGTGGCCACCACCAGGGCTTGCGTCTCGCCGCGGGTAAAGAGGGCGGACCCGTGCGTCCGGGGCCTCACCCCGGTCTCGCAGGTGCTGGGGCGGATTGATGCGGGGCTGCGGCCGACGGCCCGGAGTCCCTTCTCGAGGATCATCCGCCGCACTTCGTCCCGCTCCAGTTCGTGGAAGGCGAGCCGGATCTGCTTGCCCCGTTCCGCATCCTCCCCGCTCATCCGGGCCAGCGTCTCCTCAAGGATCTGCGCCAGCGCCTCCTGGCGGGCCGTCTTGTTGGGGATGAGGACCGCCGAGCGGATCTGCTCCCGCACCTGGGTCCGCACCGCCTCTTTCAGGGCCCCGTCCAATACCACCGGCGCCACCGGCCGTTTCTCGCGGCCGATCTCTTTCCGGAGGTCCTCCTGACAGGCGACAATCCGCCGGATTTCTTCGTGGGCGAACATGATGGCGTCCAGGAGCGTCTCTTCAGGCACCTCGTCGGCGCCTCCTTCCACCATCATGACGGCCTCCGCAGTCCCCGCGACAATCAGGGTCAGATCGCAGCGCTCGTTCTGCGAGAGGGAGGGATTGATGAGGAACCGGCCGTCCAGACGCCCCACGCGCACGGCGCCGACGGGACCCTGGAAGGGGATATCCGAGACGGCCAGGGCGGCCGAGGCCCCGATGATCCCCAGGATGTCGCTGACATACTCCTCGCCGTAGGAAAGGACAGAGGCGATGACCTGGGTCTCATAATAATAGCCGTCGGGAAACAGCGGACGGATCGGGCGATCGATGAGACGCGAGGTGAGGACCTCCCGCTCACTCGGCCGTCCCTCCCGGCGGAAATACCCCCCGGGGATTTTTCCCGCCGCGTAGGCCTTTTCCTGGTAATCCACCGTCAAAGGAAGGAAATCCTTTCCCTCCCGGATCACCTT
>JACRHK010000219.1 GCA_016217625.1 Nitrospirota bacterium | reverse complement strand
GAGCATGGGTGTTGCCCCCGAGACCTTGAAGGCGAAGGTCTCGGCTCTCCATGAGTTCAACCCGATGCTGGGGCATCGGGGCTGCCGCCTGGGGATCGCCTATCCCGAGATCACCGAGATGCAGGCCCGGGCGATCTTCGAGGCGGCCTGCGAACTGAAGCAAGGGGGGAAGAACCCCTACCCGGAGATTATGATCCCTCTGGTCGGCCTTGTTCGGGAGCTGGAGGCGCAGCGCGAGATCGTGGATCGGGTGGCCAAGGAGGTCATGCAGGAATATGGCGTAAAGGTCCGGTACCTGGTCGGGACCATGATCGAGCTGCCCCGGGCGTGTCTCGTGGCCGATCAGATTGCTAAGGAGGCTGATTTCTTCTCCTTCGGGACGAATGACCTGACCCAAACGACCCTTGGCCTCTCCCGGGACGACGCCGGCAAGTTCTTGCCCCTTTACCTGGATCAGGAGAAGGGGAAGGGGATCTTCAAGGAGGATCCCTTCGTCACCCTCGATCAGGAGGGGGTGGGGGAGCTGATGCGGATTGCGATCGAGAAGGGGCGGAAGGTGCGGAAACAACTAGAGATCGGGATCTGCGGTGAGCATGGGGGGGAGCCCAAGTCTGTCGAGTTCTGCCACCGGATCGGCCTGGATTACGTCAGTTGCTCCCCCTACCGGGTGCCGATTGCCAAGCTGGCGGCGGCCCAAGCCGTCCTCAAGGAAACGGTGAAGATGAAGGAGATGGGGGAGCGGTAGAGAAGAGGGTTATGAAAGCGATTGATGCCAAAGAGCGCCTCATCGTTGCCCTTGATCTTCCCACGGTTGAAGAGGCTAAGAGGTTGGTCCGACACCTTGACGGACTCGTTTCTTTCTTCAAAATCGGGCTCGAACTCCAGTTAGTCGCAGGGCTCGATTTTGTGAAGTGGCTCATTCAAGACGAAAAAAAGGTCTTTCTGGATTACAAGTATTTTGATGTCGAAGAGACGATTAGACGAGCTGTGGCGCAGGTTGCTGCCATCGGCGTGAATTTCCTCACGGTCCACGGGAGTGGAGGGATTATCAGGGCCGCTGTCGAAGGTCGTGGGCAAAGTGAGTTGAAGCTTCTCGCGGTGACAGTCCTGACCAGTTTGGATGCCTTGGACATCCGGGATCTCGGCTTTGAATGTGCCGTTGAAGACCTGGTGTTGTATCGAGCCAGGAAGGCTATGGAAGCTGGATGTGATGGAGTGATTACTTCAGGTCATGAAGCACGAGCGATACGAGAGCTCGCAAAAGATCGCCTGTTAATCGTCACACCTGGAATCAGACCGGAGGGTGCAACGAGAAACGAGCATAAACGCTCTGTCACCCCTACCCAGGCTATTCAAGCCGGCGCTGATTATCTTGTCGTTGGTCGTCCGATAAGGGACGCGAAAGACCACCGGATGGCGGCGGAGCAGATCCTTGTTGACATGCAGTCAGCCTTTGAAAGGAGACAACGCCTCTGATCCTGTTTTCCTTCCCTGTTCTGTCAAAGTGCCAAAGGGCCGGTGATCCATCAGGGATCCGCCGGCCTTTTGCTTTGTTCACGCGGTAGGACGGCACAGGTCGGCGAGTTTCTCGGCGATCCCTTTGAGAGGCAGGACGTGATCGGCGACGCCGGCCCTGATGGCCGAGAGCGGCATCTCGGGGAAGGCGGTCGTGACAGGGTCCTGCACGAGGACTACTCCTCCCCACGCTTTGATAGCTTTGGCCCCATCCGTCCCGTCCTTCCCCGTTCCTGAAAGGATGACACCGATCACCGCCTCCTTGTGGTAGCGGGCTGCCGATTCGAACAGGAGGTCGGCCGAAGGGCGGACGAACCGGACGGGCTCTGAATGGCTCAGGGTGGCTCTGGTGTATCGGATGAGCAGGTGGTGATCAGCCGGCGCCAGGAGGACCTCCCCCGGTTTCAGGAAATCTCCCTCCTCGGCCTCCTTGACGTGAAGCGAACATCCCTGGCCCAGGAGGTCGGCGAGGTTACTCCGGAAGGTCGGCCACCGGTGCTGGACGATCAGGAAGGTGGCCGGGATGTCGGCAGGGAGGGCACCTAAGAGGGTGGTGAGGGCATCGATCCCGCCAGCGGAGGCCCCGATCACCACCACCCGCATGAGGGAAAGCCTCCGGTAGGCCTTGGCCTTGGGATCCACCAGGGTGACGACCTCCCTGCCCGGTCCTTTTGGGAGCTCCGCCTTCCCCAGCAGGAGGAAGCCCCCCGGGTTCAGGGCCTGAGTGAGGGTGGAGCAGATCTTGACCTGGGTCGGTTCGTCGTAGTAGATCAAGACGTTCCGACAGAAGATCACATCCATCCCTCTGGGGGGAGGGTCCGAGGTCATGTTGTGGAACTCGAAGCGGATCAGGCTTCTTAAGGTTTGGTTGACCTGATAGACCCCATCGAAAAGGAAGTAGCGGGTGAGCTGGTCCTCCCTGAGGCCGGCTACAGCCTCCTTCGAGTAGAGGCCGCTCTTCGCCTTGGCGAGGGCTGCCCGGTTCATGTCGGTGGCCAGGATGGAGGAGGTGAGCCTACGCCCTTTCACCTCATCTAACACAACCATCCCG
>JACRHK010000218.1 GCA_016217625.1 Nitrospirota bacterium | reverse complement strand
GCAGACCTGGCAGAACGCGTCTAACATCTGCTGCCGGGTGGCCTTGTCGGCCTGGCGGTATCGGTGGTAGATGGCTTTGAAGTACTCCCATTTGGATGTGCGGCTCATCACGTAACCCTCCTGTTGTCAATAGTGGTGGGTTACATTTTAAATGAGTTGACGATACCTCCTAGAGTTACATTTTAGATGATTTGATACGTCCTATTGACAGGCGCGCGCGTGATCGGTATAGTGATAATTTTTGCGTGGGTTTGCGATCAGGGTGTGCGGCCCCTGGGCTGCAGGCCTCTGCAGCCCCGGGAGAGGCGATCGGCATGTTTGACGGATTGACAGGGAAGCTGGAGACGGTCTTCCGCCAGCTCCGCGGGCGGGGAGTGCTCACGGAGGCGGAGATCCAGGAGGGGCTCCGCGGGATCCGCATGGCCCTGCTGGAAGCCGACGTCCATTTCCAGGTCGTCAAGGACCTTGTCGACGAGGTTCGCAGCCGCGCCCTCGGGCAGGAGGTCTCCCAGAGCCTGCTCCCCGGCCAGCAGGTCGTGAAGATCGTCCACGAGGCGCTCTGCCGGATTCTCGGGGGACAGACGGCAAAGATCGCCCTCGCCCCTGTCCCGCCGACCCTGATCATGCTCGTGGGGTTGCAGGGCTCCGGCAAGACGACGACGGCGGGAAAGCTCGCCCACCATTATAGGGGGAAGGGGAAGCGGGTCCTCCTGGTGCCGGCGGATGTGCGCCGCCCCGCGGCCATTGAACAGCTCCAGACCCTGGGCGGACAGATCGGCGTCCCGGTTTATGCGACCCGGGAGGGCGACGACCCCGTGGCCGCCTGCCGGCAAGCCGCGGAGCAGGCCCGCCGGACGGGCAGCGAGGTCGTCGTCCTCGACACGGCCGGCCGCCTTCACATCGACGAGCCCCTGATGGACGAATTGCGCCGGATCCGCACGGCGACCGCCCCCCACGAGACGCTCCTCGTCGTGGACGCCATGACCGGGCAGGAGGCCGTGCGGATCGCCCAGGCCTTCCATGCGGCCCTCGACCTGAGCGGGGTGATCCTGACGAAGCTGGACGGCGACGCCCGCGGCGGCGCCGCCCTCTCCATGGCGGCCGTGGTGGGGCGTCCCATCAAGCTCGTGGGAGTCGGCGAGAAGGCGGAGGCCCTGGAGCCGTTCCATCCCGAGCGGATGGCCTCCCGGATCCTGGGAATGGGCGACGTGCTGACGCTGATTGAGAAGGCCGAGGCCGCCATCACCCGGGAAGAGGCGACGCGGCTGGCCGGCAAGATCCGCGGCGACGGCTTCACGCTGGAGGACTTCCGGGATCAGCTCCGGCAGATGAAGAAGTTGGGGTCGATCGAGAGCCTCCTGGGGATGATCCCGGGGATGCAGTCTCTGGCCGGCCGGATGAAAGGGGGAGGGCCGGTGCAGGTCGATGACCGAGAGGTCGTGCGGATCGAGGCGATCATCAATTCCATGACCGCGGAGGAGCGGCGCAACCACACGGTCATGAACGGCCGCCGGCGTCTCCGGATCGCCCGGGGGAGCGGCACCAGCGTCCAGGAAGTGAACCGCGTGGTCAAACAGTTCGTGGAGGCCAAGACCTTGATGAAGCGCCTTGCCGGCAATCCCCGCCGGGCGGGGCGCCTCTTTTCTTGATCATATCAAGAACCCATTTGGAGGAGGTGAGACAGTGGCGGTAACGATTCGGCTCATGCGGATGGGGACACACAAGCGGCCCTTTTACCGCGTGGTGGTGGCAGACTCTCGGGCGCCCCGGGACGGGCGAGCCCTGGCGTTCTTGGGAACCTATGATCCGCTCCAGCAGCCGGCGCAGATGGCCATCGATCAGGAACAGGCCCTCCGCTGGCTTCGGCGCGGAGCCATCCCTTCGGACACGGTCCGGCAACTCTTGAGAAAGGCCGGGGTGATGCAACGGTTCCGCGAAAGCGCGCGCTCGGCTACTTCCTAGTGCCGTTCCAACTATTTTCCGCGAAGTTGAAGGAGCGGTGCGGCCGTATGCGACAGAGGCCTCGTGAGTAGGCATGATGAGGCGTAACAAGTTGGAACGGTACTAGCGCCCTCCAGCAGCGGCTCATCCATCTTGTACGAGGCAGGCCCCGCCGCGTCGCATGGGGAGGCGATGGCAACCTGGCGGGTTCCGGAGGTGGTGGCGATGAAGGAGTTCGTCGAGTACCTGGCGAAGGCGCTGGTGGACAAACCGGAGGCTGTGGTGGTCACGGAGGTCGTGGGAGAGCGGACGACGGTGATCGAGTTGCACGTGGCGCAGGAGGATCTGGGGAAGATTATCGGCAAAGAAGGACGCACGGCGCGGTCCATCCGGATCCTCCTGACGGCGGCGGGGGCCAAGCTCGGGAAGCGCTGCCTCCTGGAGATCCTGGAATAGGCGTGAGGAAACCGGCCTCGTCGCCCTCCTCCCCGGCTCGCCGGCAACCCGCCCCGCCTGCCCCTGCCCGTCCGGCAGGCGGGGGCGAGGCAGGAAGGGATCAGGAAGAGGGAGCCCGGGTCTCCCTGGGCCGCATCGTGAAGGTCCGGGGCGTCCAGGGGGAGGTTAAGGTCGTTCCGTTCGCCGAGGCCTCTATCCCCCGTTATCAGGCGCTCCGCAGGGTCTTCATCCTGCTACCGAGCGGGGAGGTCGTGGTTCGAGAGGTAGCGGAGGCGAGGCGCAGCAAAGACGCGATCCTCATCCGTTTTGCGGGCTGTGAGACCTCGGAAGCGGCGCGCCCCCTCGTCGGCGGGGTGATCCAGATCCCGGAGTCGGAGGTCCCCCCGCTCCCCAAGGGGCAGTTCTACCATTTCGATCTGCTGGGGCTGAAGGTCT
>JACRHK010000225.1 GCA_016217625.1 Nitrospirota bacterium | reverse complement strand
CTTCTTCGGGGTATTGTCCGACGTGCCTTTGGTCTTGACCTCGACCTTGCCGTCTTTGACCTCCCATGACCAGTCGGCCCGCACCATCAGCGTTTCTTCGGCGTTGACCAAGGGGTAACAGATGTTGTGCGGCGGCGCTGGATCCGCGACTTTGGCCCCCAGCGCCCGGGCGATGTGCGCCCCCGCCACCTTGGCCGAGGTGACCGCCGTGTAAGCGCTCTTCGCGTAGGGGGTGTCAACCACATCCCCCAGGGCGAAAATCCGTTCATCCTTGTTAGTGCGGAAACTCCGGGGATCGACCAGCACGAAGGGATCCCCCAAGCCCGCCTCCTTGAGGAAGCCCGCCGTCTTGTTGGGCGGGATGAGGCTGAGGAAGTCGGTCTTGACCTCTCCCAAGTCCGTCTTGACCGTCTTCTTGGCCCCGTCCACCCCCAGGATCTTTGTGTTGGACTGGTAATCCAGCACCGCCTTGAACTTCTCCATGGCCTTGAGGAACCCCTCGGCAATCGGCGGCGGAATGGGCTTGGCCTTGGGGTCGATCATGACGACCTTCGCCTTGAGCTTCTTCTTCGTGATGTGATCCGCCCACAGCAGGGCATATTCGTACGGCCCAGGCGGGCACTTATAGGTCCCCGGCGGAGCGTTGAGGACGACCGTGCCGCCCCGGAAGGCCTGAATCTGGTGGTAGAGATCGACAATCGGGGAGCCCTTGTCGTACACCGAGGCGTTCCAGGCCCCGGCCTCGACCAGCCCCGGCACCTCCTCGTAGGCCAGCCGGATGCCCGAAGCGATCAGCAGCGCGTCATACGCCACGCTCCCACCCGTGGTCGCCACCTGCCTCTGGGCCGGGTCGATCCCCAGGACCTCGGTGCGGAGGACCTTGATCCCCTTCCGTTCCACGGCCCCGTAGCCGAAGGTGATCTTCTCCAGGGGGATCAACCCAAAGACGTACTCGATCGTGGCCGGACAGGAGAGGAAGAAGGACGCCCGCTCCAGCAACACGACCTCGGCCTCCGGGGCCAGCTTCTTGACCGTCTGGGCCGTCGCAATCCCCCCGAAGCTCGCCCCAATCACCACCAGGCGAGTCCCCTTTGAAGGCGGCAACAGCGCCTTCGCGCTCCCCAGGACCCAGGGGGCCCCCTGGGCAAGCCCCGGCAAGGACACGCCAGCCGCCGCAACTCCCGTCCCTACTCCTGCAAGCGCCAGAAACTCCCGCCTGTTCAAACTCATGGCTCACCTCCTAAAGACCATCATTCACCTGCCACAACGCGCACTTCGAACTGAGGAGGGAATGTTCAGACAGAAACCTCCTTCAGTTTTCCGGTCTTTACATCATAGACAAACCCCCTGACAGGTATGTTTTTCGGGATCCAGGGATGGGATTTGACCTTCTGGATCTGCTGACGGACGTTCTCCTCCAGGTTCCCGAAGGCATGGAAGAGCAGCGGCGCGACGGCGGCCGTCTTCGTCTGGCGCTGGAGCTTCGCGCGCAGCTCCTCGTCCTTGAAGGTCAGCATCCCGCAGTCCGTGTGGTTGATGATCATGAACTCCTGCGTCCCCAGCAAGTGATGCGAAATGATGAGGGAGCGCAGGGCATCTTCGCTGACCACCCCGCCGGCATTGCGGATGATGTGCGCCTCCCCCGTCTTGAGGCCCAGCATCGGCTCAATTGTCAGCCTGGCGTCCATGCATGCCACGACCGCCAACTTGCGGGCCGGTGGAATCGCCAGATGCCCCAGGGTAAAGTTCTTCGCATAGTCAGCGTTCGCCTTGAGGCACTCGCTGATGCCTCCTGTTGCACGACTGCCCGAGCCCATGGCGCTCCCCGAGCCCTGAGCGCCCGCAAGGCCCGTCATGCCCGCCACAACGGCCCCTGCGCCTAACCCTGCCACCGTCATAAATTCCCGTCTGTTCAGTTCCATCGCGCGACCTCCTTACGCCAGTGCAACAATGAACACACGCAAACAACACTCTACGTGATTTCCGTCACAAAAGTCAAACACGGGTGTCGGATGCGCCCCTAGAACACGCGCTTGTGCGGTTCTGTGAACCCCGCGCCCTGAAACGATCTCTCCTCACTCCCACTCGATCGTGCTCGGGGGCTTGGAGGAAATGTCGTAGACGACGCGGTTGACGCCCTTGACCTCGTTGATGATCCGGCTGGAGAGCCGCCCCAGCAAATCTGGAGGGAGGGGCGCCCAGTCGGCCGTCATCCCGTCGAGGCTCGTCACGGCCCGGATGGCGATGACGTGCTCGTACGTCCGCTCATCCCCCATGACCCCGACGGTCCGGACGGGGAGCAGGACGGCGAACGCCTGCCAGAGCCTCCGATAGAGATCGGCCTGCCGGATTTCTTGTTCGACGATGGCGTCGGCCTCCCGGAGGATGGCCAGCCGCTCGCGCGTCACCTCCCCCAGAATTCTTATTGCCAGACCCGGCCCGGGGAACGGCTGCCGGTAGAGGAGCGCCTCGGGAAGCCCCAGATCCTGACCCACCTGTCGTACTTCATCCTTGAACAGCTCCCGGAGCGGCTCCACCAGCTTGAGCCACATGGCCGCGGGAAGCCCCCCCACGTTGTGGTGCGTCTTGATCGTGGCCGATGGCCCCTTGAAGGAGATGCTCTCGATCACGTCGGGATACAGCGTACCCTGGGCCAGGTAGGCGGCGTCCTTGATCCGGTGCGCCTCCTCCTCGAAGATCTCGACAAAGATATGGCCGATCCGCCGCCGTTTCTCCTCCGGATCCTCCACCCCCTTGAGCCGCCGAAGGAAGCGATCTTCCGCCCGGACGACAAGGAGATTGAGGTGGAAGTGCTGCCGGAACATCCGCTCGACCTCCTCGCCCTCCCCCTT
>JACRHK010000216.1 GCA_016217625.1 Nitrospirota bacterium | reverse complement strand
GTCTTCTCGGGAAGGAGATCCGGGCCCGTGGCGCCTTTCCTCAGGGTGCCGTGGCAGCCCGCGCACCAGTTGAAGTAGATCTTCTTGGCCTGCTCAAACTCCTCCTTGGTGATGGACGGAGGCGCGGGAGATGCCGCCCAGATAGGTGCCGCGCCGAACAGGGCCAGACACCCTCCCGCAATAACCAAATGCAGGAAGTTCCTTCGGTAACGCATGATACCCTCCTTGAAACAGAAGAAAACCACACCCTCCCTACGGGCCGACGCGCGGTCCCGCAGCGTTCATGAATGCTCTATGGTTAGCATATCCGCCGCGGGCCGTCTATGATCTAGATCATCCGCCGCGTGGGGGTCCTCCCAGTTATATTGTCGGGGGGGGTGAAGACTGTTCTCCAGATATTATAAACAAATCCGTAGATGGCAAGCAAAAGCAACCCTCCTCCCAAGTGGGCCAGCCACCGGAGGACGGGGACGTCCGCGGCCAGGGCAAGCGGGTACGCCAGGATCATGGCAAGGAGCCCGATATTCGACGCCCAGAGGTGGAGGAGAGCCAGCCGCTCGCTCCAGAGCATCCGGCCGCTGAAGCGGGGGAGGATGTGGTAGGCCACGCCGAAGATGAGCATCCCGAAGGCCCCCACCAGGTTCAGGTGGACGTGGGGGAAACGGAACGATACCATCCACTCCGGCCGGAACAGGATCGCCGCGCCCAGCGTCGAGCCGATGGCGAAGTAGATCAAACTCGCCTTGATGAATGCCTTGGTGATACCGCTCACAGCATCTCCGTCGACAGCGTTCAGCTCTCAGCAGTCAGCTTTCAGTTCACACCAGATTGTCGGCTGACGGCTGATAGCTGACTGCTGAAAGCTTGCCAGGACGGACAACCGATCACCATGATCCAGATCATCCTTCGCGTCTCATCCGGGTAGCTCATCATCCCTCAGGCTGCTCAAAAAGATCCAGATGCGAGGCCGCAGCCCTGAGGGCGACCGAGGCGTACTATAGCAGTACGTCGAGAGAGCCCGAAGGGCGAAAACGAAGCAGCTGGACTTTTTCAGCAGCCTGCTACCGGGAGAGATTGGTCAGCAAGTGCTTGAGATACACCGCCGGCCCCATCTCCCCCACCAGCCGGATCTTCCGGCGGAAGAGGGCGGCGTCGGGATCGATCCGGTGCTCCAGCACATCCAGAAACGTCCCGATTTCCCCGCGCAGGGAGACATCGGCCTGCCCCGGGAGCGAGGCCACTGCTTGGAGGGAACCCTCACGCACGACCAGGCAGTAACGGCGACGGCAATCGGCAAGCTCGATGAGAAACCGCTTCCCCTCTACGGGGCCTAGCCCCTCCCGGAGCGCAGGGTACATCAGCCGCATCACCCGGAAGCCCAGGCCGAGGAGAAGCCGCTGGACGGGCATGGGGACTCGGCAGATCGCCCAACGGAGCGCCCGCTTCGGCATCACGCCTTTCCCTCCCCTCGCGTCCCCACATACTGGAGGCCCGGCTTGCCGAAGAACCAACCGTTGCACAGCGGCGCCGGGGCGAGGGCGCGCAAGCGACCGACCGCCTCGGCGCCGTCCATCCATCCCGCGAGGACTCGGGAAAAGAGAACGAGGACCTCCGGCGTCCCTTCGCGCTGAGGGAGGATCCGGAGGTGCGTCGCCCCCGCATCCCGGAGCGCGTCGAGGAGTTCGATGACACAGTGATACGGAGCGCTCAAGATCTCCGTCCCGTTCAGCCGATAGAGGGGGTTCCCATCCAGCGTCTCCAGCGGCATCCCTTCCGGGTAGTCCCCGCAGACGAGGGCGCAGCGCGCCTTGGAGACCTCCAACGCTAGGGCGGTATAGCACCGGCCGGAAAGGGCCACCGTGAGAGGGCCGTACCCCAGCACCTCCCGTTCCACGGGAATCTCCAATCCGGCGCGCAGCACCTCTCCCGAGAGCTCGGGAAGCAAGACGATCCGCCGGGCCCCCAGCGCATGGAGGAAGGCCAGGGAGGGGGGATTGTAGATCCCCAGGTAAGGCCCCGCAACGAAGGTGCGACCCCGCTCTTCACAAAGGGCGATCACCCCCATCTGGTTTGCCTCGATCGTATAGGAAAGGTCGCACAACCTCTCCGTGAGGGCCAGCTCCTCTTCCGTGATCGCCAGCGCCAACGTGCTCAGGATCACCCGCTTCCCCGCCCCCTCCAGCATCCGCGCGATCTCCAGAAGACGCTCCAGCGAGAGTTGGCGTTTGCTGCACACGGCCTCCCCCAGATAGACCTCCTCGACCTCCGTGCCGGCGATCGTCTCATAGAAGCGCAGGGTCTCCTTCACGCCCCAGTAGTAGGGTATGGGTCCGAGCGTGAGCTTCACGCCTCTTTCTCCACGTAGCAGCCGGGACTCGTGCCGTCCCCCTCGGAGAACTCGCCTAGGTCGGCAGGAAACGCCTCCTCGCGTCCGGAAAGCGCGGCGTCCACGGCCCGGCGGAGGGCGGCCGTCGCTTGGGCGACATACTGTTCGGTCCGCTGACGCCCCTCGATCTTCAGCGCGCGCACGCCCGTATCCAGCAGTTGTGGCAGGATCGGCCGGACATCAAGGGAGCGGGGCGGTTGGATGGCATAGGCTTCGTTCGCCGCATCGCTCCCCAGGGAAATATTCCGGTACCGCCCCTTGCAGGGGGTCGGATAGGCCATCGGCTCCTCCTCGGCGTAGGCATTCAGCGCGACCCCGCGAAGCGTCACCCAGAGCCGCTCCCCGGATCCGTCGGCTTTCGGATCCTCCCGCGCATCGAAACGCAGGTACCGGGGGTCGGGGCAGGCGCCGTAGGTGTTGATCGACTCCCCCGTGATAAACGACGCGAGGAAGCATCTCCCTTCGGCCGGCGACGAGAGAAACCCGAAGGCAAACACCTCGACCTCCACGCCGAGGCGGGGGATCAGGTCGTGGATCTCTTCCAGGGAGAGCGCCCGGGGGAGGGTCACCCGCCGGATCTTGAAATGCCGTTGATAGAACTCGATGGCCAGGCGGTTGCACGCCGAAGCCTGGACGGAGAGATGGATCGGCGTCCGGGGATGATAGACGGCAAAGTACTGCAAGAGCGCGAGGTCGGACACGACGACCGCGTCCGGCTCAAGCGCCGCCGCCCGATCCGCCGCCCGATATGAAGCCTCCAGTTCCCGGGGCTGCGGATAGGCGTTCACCGTGATGAAGACCTTGGCGCCCTTCCGGCGCGCGTAGGCAATTCCCTCCGCCATCTGCCGCTCCGTGAAGTTGAGCCCTGGAAGGTTGCGCAGGTTCGTGGGACCTGAGAACCCGCAATAGACGGAGTCGGCCCCCGCATCCACTGCCGCCTTCAGCGCGGCCAGGTTCCCCGCCGGCGCGTTGATCTCCACCTTCCGATGCGCCACACGCCTCACGCCTCACGCCTCACGCTGAAAGGCTCTCCCCGCAGATCTCCGCCAGCTTGGCCCGATTCCGGATGAGGATGCTCCCCTCTTCCGAAGCGATCCAACCGGCCTTCGTGAACTTGCTCATCACGCGGATGGCCGTCTCCACCGTCGTTCCCACCATCTCGGCCACGTCCTGCCGGGTCAGGGGCAGGCCGATTCGCACCCCCTCCCTCTCCGGCACCCCCGCTTTCTCCGCCAGCTTGAGGAGGATGGCGGCGATCCGCCGCTCCACCCGGTCAGCCGCCAGCGCCCGCATCATCGCGTGGGCCGCGCGCAGCCGCTTCCCCAGGAACGTGATGGTATCCACTGCCATAGCAGGGTGCCGATCGAGCAGATCGAAGAAGACGCGGCGCGGCAGCTTCAAAACCGTGGTCTTCTGCAGGGCCTGGGCCGAAGCGGGGTAGGGAATCTGATCGAAGACGGCCACCGCCCCGAAGACTTCGCCCGGCGCGATGATCTCGAGCGTCATGTCCTTGCCGTTGGGCGAGTGCTTGACGATCCGGACCTCCCCTTCCGCCACGATGCAGAGCCATTCCGAAGGATCCCCCTCCATGAAGATGTACTCATGGCGATCGAAGCGTTCCTCCTGAAAGTGATCGGCCACTTTCCGGAGCTCCGCGTCCAGGAAGGAATTGAAGATGGGGATCTTTCTCAGCAGCTCGTAGCGGGCCATTTCCCCCTCACCAATACCCGCGACCGATCAACATCCCGAGGAACACAACGGAAACGCCCAACAGGAGGTTCAGCCGGGCCAGGAGCCCCACCTGCATCCCCGCGCGGGTCAGTGCCGGGCGGAGCGCTTCCCCGCCGGGGGCCGTCGCCTGCTCCAGCAGGCGGACCATCCGGGGGCCGAGGAAGAAATCATGGAGGACGCTGAGGATCAACATGCACAACACCAGGCTGAGCTTGACGAGAAGAAGCCCCTCAAGAGGCAGGCGGAGGAAGTAGAGGTTCAGCCCACCCGTGAGGAGCAGCAGCCCGATGCAGATCCACCCGACCGTCCGGAACCGCCGCCCCACGGGGCTGAGGACGGCCCGCCGCGCCTCCGCGCTCAGGCCCCGCCCCACGGGGGCCAACACGAGCGACATAAAGAGCATCCCCCCCACCCAGACAAAGGCAGCCAGGAGGTGGACGGTCAGGTTCACGAGCGGCAGCAGGTCCATCGCCTGTTTTCAGCATACTCCTCTCACGCGCATCCGTCAACAGGCCCCCAAGGGCAATGGGGATGGGTCAGAGGTGATAGGTGATGGGTGAT
>JACRHK010000215.1 GCA_016217625.1 Nitrospirota bacterium | reverse complement strand
CGGCGCGGGGGTAAGGCGCTGCGCGGGCTCCAGGCTGGCCAGGGAGAAGACGGCGTCCTGGTGAAGGTGGATCGTTCCGGCTTCCTTGCGTCCGGAGGCGATGGGCAGTAGGCGCCCCATCCGTACCGATCGGGGGAACGCCTTCTGCTCATACGACGGTTCATGCCCGTTGCGATCCGGCAAGACCCAGATCTGGAGCAGGTGGAGCCGCTCCGTGGCAGAGGGGTTGCGCTCGGAATGCCGGATGCCCGTGCCGGCCGTCATTCGCTGGACCTTCACCGGCCCGGATGATTGTCCGGTTCCCCAGGCTGTCCTCGTGCTCCACCGCGCCTTCCAGGACGAAGGTCAGGATCTCCATCTCCCGGTGGGCATGCGTGGGGAACCCCGTCCCGGGCCGGATGTAGTCTTCATTCAGCACCCGGAGCGGGCCGAAGGCGGTGTGCTCCGGGTCGTAGTAGGTGTCGAAGGAGAAGCTCCACCAGGTCTCCAGCCAACCGAAGTCCTCATGGTGCCGGTCGTCGCTCTTCCTGATCCGGATCATCCGACCTCCCTTGCCCAGGAGGCCTTGGGGACCAGGTCCCGAAACCGGGTCAGGGGGATCCCCCACCGTGTCCGGAGCGCGGGGATGTCCACGCGGTATCCCGTCCGGATGAACCAGCGAAACATCACGGCGAAATCGTGGCCGAGCGCGCTTTCAAGCTGGCCGTCCGGGAGCTGGGCGTAGCGGATCGGCTTGCCCATCGTCCGGGAGAGAATCTCCAGCGCCTCGGGCAGGGTGAGTTCGTCGCCCGCCAATTCGATGACCTCCCCGACGAACTCCTTGTGGCGGAGGAAGGCGGCCGCGCCGAACTCCCCGATGTCCTGGAGGGCGATCATCTGGAGTTTCCGATCGGGCGGGAGGGGGAAAGTGAGAGTCCCCTGTTGTATCGCGGGGAGCATCCAGGGGGAGGCGAAGTTCTCCATGAAGAAAACCGGCCGGAGGATCGTGGAGGGAACCCCGGTCTTCCGGAGATATTGTTCCACTTCCCACTTCGTCTCGAAGTGAGGGATCCCCGTCTGGCGATCCGCGCTCCCGACGGAGGTGTAGACCAGATGCTCTGCTCCGGCGGCCTTGGCCGCGTCGGCCATCGTTCTGCCTTGCCGCACCTCGTCCTCCATCCCCCGCTCAAAAGGAGTCGTGACCAGGAAGATTCCCTTGACGCCCCGCAGGGCTGCATCGAGCGAGGCCCGGTCCGTCAGGTCGCCCACGGCGATCTCCGCGCCCGCTTTTCCCCATTCCGCCCCCTTTGCGCGGTTGCGCGTGAGGATGCGCACCGCGGCCCCCTGCCGCAGCAGGCTGCGCGCCACGGCGCCTCCCTGCTTGCCCGTGGCTCCCGTCACCAATATGGTTTCGATGGTTCCCATTGCTGCCTCCTCAATCTTATGGCTCGTGTGGACAATCTGCTTGTGTTTGCCTGTCCGCCTATTTTACTATCGGTTGGGTGGAGGAATGCAAATACAGGGGAGGTAAGACGCCATGTCCGAGCTGAGGCAGGACCCAACGACCAACGAGTGGGTGCGGACAATTCCCAACAGGTTCCCGGCGCTTCGGCCACAGGGGAGCCCGGAGTGAAGGATGGAGAACGGCCTCTTCCGCACGATGCAGGGCGTGGGCCATCTCTTTCAGGGGAGGGACAAGGCCATCCTCATCCAGAAAGAGAGCCATCTGCCATGTCTTTCCTGTCACGACAGGGGGAAATTCACCCATTCGTTTTCACGATGAGCCCAATAAAGTAGCCGCACCTTTTTAGGGCGCGTTTTCAGCATGCCAGAGCCTTATTCTATAGCCGGCTACAATTACCTTGCCGGCGGAGACGCATTCTGATACAATGCGATACTAATAGACCGTGTCACCGGAGAGCCCCGGGAGAGTCTCGGGGCTTTTTTGTGCGCCACTCTTACGGGAGAACACTTTGAACACTCTGACCCAGACAGCCCTACGGACGGATGTCCGGAACATCGCCATCATCGCCCACGTCGACCACGGAAAGACGACGCTCGTGGACAAGATGCTCCGCCAGGCCGGCGTCTTCCGGACGGGCGAGGCCGTCGCCGAGCGCGTCATGGACACGAACGACCTCGAGCGCGAGCGGGGGATCACGATCCTCTCCAAGGCGACATCGGTCCACTGGGGCGAACACCGCTTCAACATCGTGGACACGCCAGGCCACGCCGACTTCTCGGGAGAGGTGGAGCGGGTCCTGACGATGGTTGACGGCGTCCTGCTCCTCGTGGACGCCTGCGAGGGGCCTATGCCCCAGACCAAGTTCGTCCTCCGGAAGAGCCTCGAACAGGGGCTCAGGCCGATCGTCGTCGTCACCAAAATCGACCGGACGGGCGCCCGGCCGCGCGAGGTTGTCGACCAGGTCTTCGACCTGTTCGTCGAGTTGAACGCGACGGAAGCCCAGCTTGACTTCCCCGCAATCTTCGTCTCCGCGAAGGAAGGGTACGCGCGCCTCGACCCGGCCGGCCCGGAGACGGACTTAGGGCCCCTCTTCGATCTGATTCTCGAGCACGTGCCGCCTCCCGCGGGAGACCCGACGCTCCCTTTCCAGATGCAGGTCACGTCGATCGAGTACGACAACTACATCGGCCGGATGGCGCTCGGCCGCGTCACGAACGGGCGGATCGCCCCCGGAGAAACAGCCGCCCGGATCGCGGCCGACGGGGCCTCCATCAAGGCCAAGGCGACCCATCTTTTCGTCTACGAGGGGCTCCGCCGGACGCCGCTCGCCGAAGCGCGGGCGGGCGACATCGTCCTCCTCGCCGGGTTCGACGAGGTGGAGATCGGCGAGACGCTGACCGACCCCGAGCGGCCCACTCCCCTTCCCCCGCTCTCCATCGGCGAGCCGACGATCTCGATCCACTTCATCGTCAACAACTCGCCCTTTGCGGGAAGGGAAGGGAAATACGTCTCGTCCCGGAACCTCCGCGAGCGGCTCATGCGGGAGCTCCGGACGAACGTCGCCCTGCGCGTCGAAGAGACCGACCAGCCGGAAGTCTTCAAGGTCTCCGGGCGGGGGGAGCTCCATCTCGCGATCCTCATCGAGACGATACGCCGGGAAGGTTACGAGCTGGCCGTCTCGCGGCCCGAGGTCATCCTGCGGGAGATCGAGGGGGAAGTGAACGAGCCGTTCGAGACCGTTCTGATTGACGTCCCCGAGGAGTACGTCGGCGTCGTGATGGAGACGCTCGGCCCCCGCCGCGCGAAGATGCAGGACATGACGAACCTCGGCGACGGGATGGTGCGGCTTGAGTTTCTCGTCCCCTCGCGCGGCCTCTTCGGATACCGCAGCGCCTTTCTCACGGACACCCGCGGGACGGGAATCCTCAACCACACGTTCCATTCCTACCGGCCGTTCGCCGGCGAGATCCCCGGCCGCCTGCGAGGGTCGCTCATCTCGATGGAGACGGGGACCGCCGTCGCCTACGCCCTCTGGAACCTCCAGGAGCGGGGCGTCCTCTTCGTCGAGCCTGGCGAGCCGATCTACGAGGGGATGCTCGTCGGCGAGCACGCGCGGGCGAACGACCTGCGCGTGAACCCCTGCAAGACGAAGCACCTCACGAACATCCGCGCCGCCGGCGCCGACGAGGCGATCCGCCTCACCCCGCCCCGCGAGATGACGCTGGAGCGGGCCATCGAGTTCATCGCCGACGACGAACTGGTGGAGGTGACGCCGAAAGCGATCCGTCTCCGGAAGCGCGACCTCACCGGCCACGATGCGAGGCGAAAGAAGGGATGAGAGGAGAAAGCCATGGGGTCACCTATGAAAAAGGCTGTCAAGGGAAATTTGCGATCTTGCATGCATAGATAAGGGCAAAGGAACCCGTGCAGGGAGGAGAACCATTTTGAGCACCAGAGTGACAGGAACTGGCAGGGATAGGACTGCTTACCGAGTATTTTTCCCGGCAGACTGTGAAATGATTGTCCGAAACTGCTTGAATTAGCAATGGAGTTACGACAATCCCCGGTACTATGGTTACAGGCTATCGCTAGGCATAGGAATTGCTCACACAGAGACAGAGTACGAACCCCTGTATAGGATACAGGTGAGCCTATACGACGAGATCCATAGGAACCCATACAGGAGTTGCGCCATGGAAAAGACCATCCAGGCAGCTTTCCCAACAGTCTATCCCGGCATCGCCTATCTGCGGTCTCTCGTTTTCTTCGAAGGACTGACAGATGAAGAGTGCAGGAAGATCCTTCAGATCTGCACGATAACCCGCGTCACCAAGGAAACGATCCTTTTCGAGGAAGGATCGTTCGGGGATCAATGTTACATCGTGGTAAAAGGCGAGGTGCGGATCTCCAAGCTCATTCCCGGCGTCGGTGAAGAGGCGCTGACAGTGCTCAAGCCCGGCGACTATTTCGGAGAGATGGCCCTCCTGGATGACTTCCCCCGCTCCGCCCACGCTATTGCCGGTACCGATGCGGATCTCCTCACCATTTCTAAGTCCGATCTGGACGAACTCCTCTTCTTCAACAGGGGCATAGCCTACAAGATGCTCTGGACATTCTGCCGCACCCTCTCCGCCCGCCTGCGCGATACGAACGAGAGGGTCGCATTCTTCGCGCAGGGGCTTCGCTTCAATTAGGCAAAGGGGCTGTTTCCCTCCATCTTGTCGTCAATACTGTTTCGATCGTTCCCAATCCCACCCCCTGCTAGGGTAATATCCGTTCTGAAAAATCTTCTTGTTTTTGGAAACAGACTATTCTACGATCCGCAAAGACGAAGGATATCGCTCCCAAGTTGTCCATGACATAGAGGGTGTGTCACGATGTCCGAGCTGAGGCAGGACCCAACGACCAACGACTGGATTATCGTGGCGAAGGAGCGGACGCAGCGGCCGGTCCAGTTCGCCCGTACGGAGAACCGCGCGCCGCTGCCCGAGCACGACCCTAGCTGTCCGTTCTGCCCGGGGAACGAGGCACGGACCCCGCCGGAGGCGTGGGCGTACCGGACAGGGCGGGCGAACGAACAAGGCTGGTGGGTGCGGACAATCCCCAACAAGTTTCCGGCGCTCCGGCCCGAAGGGAGCCTGGAGCGGCGGATGGAGAACGGCCTCTTCCGCACGATGCAGGGCGTGGGCCACCACGAGGTGGTCATCGAGACGCCGAGCCACAACACCCCTATCCCGTTCATGCCGGACGGCCAGGTGGAGGAGGTCGTCCTCATGTACCGGGACCGCTACCTGGCCCTTCGCGACGACCCGCGGGTCAAGTACCTCATCCTCTTCAAGAACTCGGGGGAGAGGGCCGGGACTTCACTGCTCCATCCGCATTCCCAATTGGTCGCCACGCCCATCGTGCCCCCCTATATCCGGCGGAAGCACGAGGTGGCCACGCAGTACTTCGACAATACGGGGAAATGCGTCTACTGTGAGATGCGGGACGAGGAGCTGCGCGCGGGAACCCGCGTCGTCCTGGAGACGGAGCGGTTCGTCGTCATCCACCCCTTCGCCTCCCGCTACCCCTTTGAGACCTGGATCCTTCCCAAGGCCCATCACCCCAGCTTCGGCCAGATCGCCGTGCCCGAGGCGAAGGAGTTCGCGCGGGTCTTGAAGGCCACGCTCCTGAAGCTCTGGAAGGCGTTGAACGGCCCGGATTACAACTACATCCTCCACACCATCCCCCTCAAGGATGAGAACGAGGAGTACTACCTGTGGCACGCGCAGATCATCCCGCGGATCGCGCACATGGCAGGCTTCGAGATGGGGTCCGGGATCTACATCACCACCGCCCTGCCGGAGGAGACGGCCGAGGTGATGCGGAAAGCGGAGGGGGAGTAAGACCAGGAAAGTTCAGGCGGGAGAAACGGCTGTAGAGCAAAAGAAATACGAAGCCGCAATATTTCAAAGGTTTTTGGATTCATTTCCTTCGTTTGCAAAAACCATTCAGTCATGGGTAGTGCAACCGGAAAATGAGTGCCCGGATGTTCTCTGTCACACAAAGAAAGGTGAACGCGTCGGCTTTGAGTTGGGGCAATGGTTGCATGAGAAGCAGATGGAGGAGTCAAAGAGGTGTGAGAAAGTGGAATGCGAGCCTTGTATCCCGAACCAGAGGTCTTTCGCGTTTATCCCGGGTGTCAGAGGTGTCGTTAGGTGGCCAATAGACAAGGAAGCGGAAGCGAGTGCGAAGGACTGAGGGCGGCATCGGAGACCTCGATGCGCGTGATGTATGACTGGGTTTCCGAGGGGATCGGTTCGCCGTGCTGG
The DNA here is from genome assembly GCA_016217625.1 of Nitrospirota bacterium. Classification (GTDB taxonomy): domain Bacteria; phylum Nitrospirota; class RBG-16-64-22; order JACRHK01; family JACRHK01; genus JACRHK01. The sequence goes on along the minus strand of JACRHK010000215.1, from coordinate 2,113 downwards.
CGTTTCGCCTCCACCCAGAGTTTGACCAGATCCTGAGCAGCGGCGGTAGCCCCTTCTATCCCCTGGCCTTGGGTGGTCAAATCCAGCGCCGGGATGTGGGCATAGTACCATCCTTCAAAACCGGGTTCTTGAATAGGTTCAAGGAAAATCGAAAATTGCATCGAGGCTCCCAAAATTTCCAATAGTGCCTGTTGGGCTTAGTGTTTGCTTCCTAGCTTACTGTACACACAGAATTTTGTCAACACCGTCATCATCTCTCACCGAGTAGTGTGTGGGGCTTCGCGTATCCGGATCGTCTCTAAGTCGGCGTTGGGGTCGGCGAGGCGGCGGAGGTCGCGGGGGCGGAAGACCCCCTTCTCCGTGATGATGGCCGTCACCAGACGGGCGGGCGTGACGTCGAACGCCGGGTTCGCGACCTGCACCCCTTCCGGCGCAATCCGCTTCCCCTGGATGTGCGTGACCTCTTCGGGCGGGCGCTCCTCGATCGGGATCTTCTTCCCCGTCGCGAGAGAGAAATCGATCGACGAGATCGGCGCGGCGACATAGAACGGAATCTTGTGGGCCTTGCAGAGGACGGCCACGCCGTAGGTCCCGATCTTGTTGGCGACGTCGCCGTTGCGGACGGTCCGGTCGGTCCCCACGATCGCCAAATCGATCATCCCCCTGCGCATGAACTGAGCGGCCATGTTGTCGGTGATGAGCGTCACGGGGATGCCGTCCTGCATGAGCTCCCAGGCCGTGAGTCTTGCGCCCTGGAGGACCGGCCGGGTCTCGTCGGCGTACACATGGATCCGCTTTCCCTCCTCCACGGTGACGCGCATAGGCGCCGTGGCCGTGCCGTAGCCGCCCGTGGCCAGGGCGCCGGCGTTGCAGTGGGTCAATATCCGCGCGCCGTCGGGGATGAGGGCCGCGCCCCATTTCCCGATGGCCCGGTTGACGGCGATGTCTTCCTCCAGGATCCGCTGCGCCTCTCCCACGAGCCCCTGCTTGATCTGCTCGATCGCTTCCTCTCTGTGCGCGGCCGCGTAGGCCTGCATCCGATCCAGGGCCCAGAAGAGGTTCACGGCCGTGGGGCGCGTGGCGGCAAGCTGAGACGCGATCCCCCTGAGCCCGCGTTGGAACTCCCTGAAGTCCCGCGCAGAGAGGGATTGCGCTCCCAGGGCCAGGCCCATGGCCGCGGCGATCCCGATGGCGGGAGCCCCGCGAATTTTCAGCGTCTTGATCGCCTCCGCCACCTCCCCGACTTCTCGGCAGGAGAGGTAGACGACCTCCAGGGGAAGGCGGCTCTGATCCAGGATCTCCACCTTTCCCTCTCTCCATCGGATCGTCTCGAACATGATTGCCCTCAGCCTGCCTGGAGAAGGGCCTGGAGTCCCAGATAGAGAATTCCCGCCAAGAGGAGGCAGGCGGGGAGCGTGAAGATCCAGGCATAGACAATCTTCTTCCCGATGCCCCAGCGAACGGCCGAGAGGCGCTTCGTGGCCCCCACGCCCATCACGGCGCTCGTGATGACGTGCGTGGTGCTCACGGGGATGCCCATGTGCGCCGTGCCCATGAGAATCGCCGTGGAGGCGGTCTCGGCGGCGAATCCGTGGACCGGCTGGATATGGGAGAGGCGAAGCCCCAGCGTCTTGATGACCCGCCAGCCGCCGACGGCCGTTCCCAACGCCATGGCGGTCGCGCAGGCGGTGATGACCCAGAGGGGAACTTCCACGGTCGGGAGGAACCCCCCGCTCACGAGGGCGAGGGTGATGACCCCCATGACCTTCTGAGCGTCGTTCGTCCCGTGGCTCAAGGCCATGAAGCCGGCCGAGACGACCTGGAGCGTGCCGAACCACTTGTTCACCAGGGCGGGGGAAGTGCGCTGGAAAATCCGCATCAAGCTGATCATCAGCAGGAACCCGATGGCGAGGCCTAGGATGGGGGAGACAAACAGGGCGATGAGGATGGTCAAGACGCCTTTCATCTTGAGGACGGCCATCCCCTGGGCAAAGATCGCCGAGCCGATGAGGCCGCCGATGAGGGCATGGGAGGCGCTGATCGGCATCCCCATCACGGTCATCAGGGCCGTCCAGCCGGCGGCGGCCAGCATGGCGGCGAGGACGACCACCTG
>JACRHK010000214.1 GCA_016217625.1 Nitrospirota bacterium | reverse complement strand
GGGTCCAGGTTAGGCCCTGAAGGCGTCGCGGAGGAGCGTGCTCTGGCGCTCGAAGGCCTGGCGGGGGTTCAGGGGGTCGCGCATGAGGGAGATCTCCTGGGTCAGCAGCCGGGCGATGTGCATGATGTGGGTCTCCCGCTTCTTGATCTCCCGCTCGTAGAGGGGGTGGTCGCGGTTGATATAGATCACCGTCCCCTCGGTGAAGCACTCGGGGCCGTCCGTCCCGAAGTGGTCGAGACAGCAGGTGATCCCCGTGTAGCCCATCTTGAGGCGTTGGATGACGGCGTGGGGCGTGAGCTGGACGGCGCGGGTTGAGGGCTTTTTCTGCCGGGTCCGCTTGGGCTTCGCCGCTTCCCCCAGGGTTTCGGCTTTCGGAGGCGGCGCTTCCTGAGCGAGGCCGGCCCCGCCCAGGCCGGGGGTTTCTCCGGCCAGGGGAAGCATCCCCGGCGGGGCGAAGTCGGGGTTGACGCGGAGGGCATCCTGAATCCGATGCAGCGCCTCGCGGAGGGCTTTCCGGGCCCCTTTCGTCTCCCGCTCGTCCGACACCCGTCCTAAATACCGCTTCACCTCCTCCATGACCCGGAGCATCGCCTCCTGGAACGCCCGGTGCTCCTCCGAGTCCGTGATGAAGCCGGAGCGGTCGGAGGTGATGGGGAGGAAGTCGGCGTGCGCCTCCCCCCGGACGCGCGCCATCTCGCGGCCCCAGGTCTCCATGCCGAAGAACTCGCGTCGGACGGTGACCTGTTTGACCTTGCATTCGATCCCCAGGGGCTCCGTGACCGTGGCCTTCGAAGAGGGGAGGATGATGATCTCGCCGTGGACGGGGCCGAAGGGGGTCCCCTCCAGGAAGGGGACCCGCTGGCCGGGAAGCGTCCGGGGCTTGACGGGAAGACCGTTTAAATAGACGCGAAAATCCTGGACCTTCAGGGGGACGCTTTCGATGATCCGCTTCTCCACATCGGCCACGTCAAACCGCTTCGTGAGCTTGGAGAGCGTGACGGTCGCGCCGTCGCCCCGGTCGGGATCGGGAGCATGGATCACGAGCGGCAGGTCCCAGCGGTCGCCGGCCCGCTCCCAGGCCTCCTTGTCGAACGTCACCGTCGCCGCGAAGGGCCCGCACCGGGTGGTCACGGTGAAGGAGCCGCAGGCCGAGAGGGTGGCGAACTTGCCGATGCCGAACTGGCCGATCCGCTCGCGCCGGAGGCGGGCGGAACGGGGGTGGAGGCGTTTCTCCTGAGAACCGATGTTGAAGTACTGTTTCAGACCCTCCAGGTCCATCCCGGAGCCGTTGTCCCGGACTTCGATCTGCTCTTCCGAGATCGTGACATGGACCTCGGTGGCGTCGGCGTCGTAAGCATTGTTGACCAGCTCGCGCACAAGCTCCGTGCTCTGGGAATAGAGTTTCTCCCCGATGGTGATCAGGTGGCTCTTGTCGACCGTGACAGGGAGGGCTTGTGGGATGTCACTCATGGGAGGCACTCTTGGTCGTCAGGGTAGTGAGGAGATCGGACAGGGGAATGGATTGTTGGGTCTTGGCTGCCATGTCTCGCAGCGTGGCCCGGCCGGTCTTGATCTCCTCCTCCCCCAGGATGACCACCTGGCGGGCGCCGAGGCGGTCGGCCTTTCGGAGCTGGCTCTTGAGCGAGCCGCCCGCCGGATCCCATTCCACAGGCTTGCCTACGTTCCGCAGCGCCTGGATGAGGAGCAGGGCCTCGCGCCGGGCGACTTTCCCCAGCGCGGCGACAAAGAAAGGGGAGACCTGGGCCGGGGGTTGCCGATCCTTGAGGAGCGCCAGGACGCGCTCCATGCCTAAGGCGAATCCGATCCCCGGGATGTCCGGGCCGCCCAGGTCTTTCACTAACCCGTCATAGCGGCCGCCGGCGGCGACGGCGTTCTGTGCGCCCAGACAATCCGTGACCAGTTCGAAGGCCGTCCGCATATAGTAGTCGAGGCCGCGGACGATCCGAGGGTTGACGACGTAGGGGATCCGGAGCGTGTCCAATCCCTCCCGCACCTCGGCGAAGTGGGAGCGGCAGGCTTCGCATAACGAATCGAGAATGCGGGGGGCGTCCTGGGTGGCCTCGCGGCACGCTTCCCGCTTGCAGTCGAGCGTCCGCAGGGGGTTCCGCTCCAGCCGCCCCTGGCAGTCGGGACAGAGCGCGGATATTTGTGGACGAAGAAACCCAAGCAACCGTTCGCGATAAGCGGGCCTGCAGATGGAACATCCCAGAGAACTGACCTGCAGCTCCAGGTCGCGCAGGCCGAAGCGCTCGAAGAGGTCGCGCAAGAGCGCCAACACTTCGATATCCATCCCGGCATCTTCCACCCCCATCGCCTCGACGCCGATCTGATGAAACTGGCGGAGGCGTCCCGCCTGGGGCCGCTCGTGGCGAAACATGGGGCCCAGGTAGTAGAGCTTGAGGGGGAGGGTCTGAAACTGGTGGTGCTCCACGCAGGCGCGGACGACGGAGGCGGTCCCCTCAGGCCGCAGGGTGACGGAGCGGTTGCTCCGGTCCTGGAAGGTGTACATCTCTTTTTCAACGATGTCGGTCGTCTCGCCGATGCTGCGGGAGAAGACCTCGGTAGATTCCAATATCGGGGGGCGGATTTCTGCGTAGCCGTAAGCGGCAAAAAGATCCCGGGCCGAAGACTCCAGGGCCAGCCACCGCTCGGTCTCGCCGGGGAGGATGTCTTTGAAGCCGCGGATTGCCTGCACCATGGGGGTACTATAAGGAGCTTACCCCTTGTCTGTCAATGGGTTTTATTTGATTTTGCAGCCCGGTGACGGGCTTTTTCAATTTGACAGGGGGAGGGGGTTTTGTTATGGTAGTGGGCGGAGATCTTGAAGACGCGGGTGTAACTCAGCGGTAGAGTGCAACCTTGCCAAGGTTGAAGTCGCGGGTTCGAATCCCGTCACCCGCTCCACGAAAGGCAGTGAATAGTAATTAGTGAACAGTGGACAGTCAAAGGAATTAAAACTATTCACTGACGACTATTCACTAATCACTATCTTTGTCGGCGGCGTACCCAAGTGGCTAAGGGAGAGGTCTGCAAAACCTTTATGCAGCGGTTCGAATCCGCTCGCCGCGTCCATTTCAGCGTTCAGCCGTCAGCCGTCAGCCGTCAGCCCTTACCGACGCGTTACCGGCATCCCGATGGGAAGAATGTCTATGCGCATCCATGAGGCCGACCTCCCCGGCGTCGGGCGGAAGTTCTGGCTCCATACCCACACGGGGGAGAAGATCACGATCCTCCGCCACAACACGGGGAAGCGGGAGATCTATTCCTTCCTGAAGGGCGAGGAGTTCCCCTCGCGTTGCATCGAGCTCTCCGAGGAGGAGGCCCGGCAGATCGGCGCCGTCCTGGTGGGCGAGATCCATCCCAAGACGGTGGAACAGCTCGACGTCGTCCTCAAGGACCTGATCATCGATTGGGTGAAGCTGGAGCCGGGATGCCCTGGCGCGGGGAGACGGATCGGCGACCTCCAGATCCGCAAGCGGACGGGGGTGTCGATCGTGACGATCCTCCGGGGGGAGGAGACGATTCCGGCTCCGGGTCCGGAGGAGGTGCTCCAGGTCGAGGACGTCCTGCTGGTGGTGGCCCACGGCGCGAGCGCCATGAAGGCCTTCCGCCAGCTCCTCAAGGACTGACTTCCCCCATGCCCGACCTCCTGTTTGAGCTGGGGGCCATCATGGTGGTCCTCTTTCTGGGAGGGCTCCTGGCCATCCGCCTCGGCCAATCGGTCATCCTCGCTTACATCCTCATCGGACTTCTCCTGCAGGGGGTCGTCACACACGGGCCGCTGGTCAATGCCCTGTCAACCGTGGGCCTGCTGCTGCTCTTCTTCCTGGGGTTGGAGTTCTCGCTGCAGCAGATGAAGCGGTTCTGGCGGCCGATGGCGGCGTCCGGGACCGTGGATCTCCTGGTCAACCTGCCGATTGGGATTCTCCTTGGCCGTCTGCTCGGGTGGGACTGGCTGGGGGCCTGCTACCTCGGCGGAATCCTCTACATCAGCAGTTCGGCCGTGGTCACGAAAGCGCTTATCGACACGCGCCAGGCGGCCAACCCGGAGTCCGACACCATCGTCGGCATCCTGGTTTTCGAGGACCTCGTCATCGTCCTCTACCTCGCCCTCCTGGCGAGCATGACGACTGCGGGAGAATGGGGGAGTGGGGGCGTCGAGGCCCTCGGCTGGGCCCTCGCCCGGGTGGTCGCTTTCGGTTTCCTCTTCCTCGCCATCCCCTACGTGTTCCTCCCCCGGCTCAACCGGTTCCTCCACATCGAGCAGGCGGAGCTGTTCTTGCTTTTTGCCTTCGGCCTCGTGATCCTCTACGCGGCGGCCGCGGCGCGCCTGGGGTTGTCGGAGGCCATCGGAGCGTTCGTGGCGGGCCTGCTGCTGTCGGAGACGGCCCATAAAGAGCGGTTGGTCGAGCGGCTCAGCCCCTTCCGGGACCTCTTCACGGCCATCTTCTTCCTGTCGTTCGGGATGACGATCCGCATCGGCGAGCTGGCGGAGGGATGGGCTGTCGTCTTCCTCATCCTCCTGGCCGCTCTGCTGGGGAAGCTCTTGAGCGGCTATCTGGCGGGAAGGCTTCGGCGGCTGTCGGTCCGCGCCTCCCTCGGGATCGGCCTCTCCCTCTGGCCGCGGGGGGAGTTCTCCATCGTCCTTGCGGGAGTGGCGGCGGCGGGTCTGGGGGGAGCGGCGGGCGCCCATATTTTGCCCCTCACCGGGTTCCTCGTCTTCAGCTCGGGCATCCTGGGCCTGATCGCGATGAAGGAGTTCCCGCGCGTGTGGAAGTGGTGGAGCGCAGAGCGGTCGGAAGCCGCAGACCAGGAACCCGAGAAGGGGAAAGGGTGAACCGCCTGTGTTCTGTAACAGGCTTCACTTTTCGCATAAATGCGTCTAAGATAACAGCATGCCCGGGTGGCGAAATAGGCAAACGCAGGGGACTTAAAATCCCCCGGTGCTTCGCACCTTGGGAGTTCGATTCTCCCCCCGGGCACCACGATCGCGCTTCGCGCGAATTGCAAATTGCAAATTGTAAATTGAACATGCAGGAGGGTAAGACCATTTTGTATTTTTCATTTTGTATTTTTCATTTTGCAGCGATCCCCATGCCGAGGGGAGGTCATGCGGTATAAATCGGATTATCTCGTGCGGGTCGGGACGCCGATCCTGGTCGCTGCAGTTCTTGGGGTCTCTTTCCTCAACTACCAGGTGCTTCGGGAAGAGGCGGTCTGGGAATATGGGCGCTTGCAGGCTCAAATCTTCCGGAGCATGGCGAAGGACCTCCAGGGGTATCTCGAAGCCCGCGAGGTCGATCTCCACCAACTGAAAAATCTTCCGGTGGTCCAATACCTCGATTCGAGCGCCGGG
>JACRHK010000212.1 GCA_016217625.1 Nitrospirota bacterium | reverse complement strand
GAAACGCCACAGACACCCAGAAGGATCGCGAGAGCGCGAAGACAATGAGCGCGGCTCCGAACCCCGCGGCCGCCACGGCCACACCGACCTCCAGGCCCTCCGTCTTCCGGCGGGCAACCAGGCTCAACGCACCGGCCACCGCTCCCACGCCCGAGGCCGCCATCAAGATTCCCAACCCGCGCGGCCCGCTCCCCAGGATTTGGTCCGCGAAGATGGGCATCAGCACCACGTACGGGATCGCCGTCAAGCTGGCCAGCCCCAGCAAAAGCAGCAACGCCCGCACCGGCCCGGTCTTCGCCACGAAGCGGAAGCCGTCCACAAGATCCCTCCAGGGCGAACCGTTCCTTCCCCCCCGCGCGCGGGGGGCTACCCGCATCCCCAGGAGCGCCGCGATGAGGGGGAGATAGGAGATCCCATTGACGAAGAAACACCAGCCCTCTCCGATCGTCGCAACGAACACGCCGGCCAGGACCGGCCCGGCGACGCGGGCCCCGTTAAACAGGCTCGAATTCAGGGCGATAGCATTTCCCAGGTCCTCCCGGCCGACCATCTCCACCACGAAGGCCTGTCGCGCCGGAAGATCAAAGGCGTTCACCACGCCCAGGAGCGCCGCCAGCGCGAGGATGTGCCAGAGATCCACGCGCTCGGTGAGCGTCAGCCCCGCCAGCGTGAAGGCCAGCGCCATGGCGCACACCTGCGTGCCCAGGAAGATCCGGTAGCGGCTCGTCCGGTCCGCCAGCGTGCCGGTGAGAGGCGACAGGAACAAGACCGGCACCTGGTTCGCAAACGCGACGAGCCCCAGGAGCACGGGGGACCCGGTGAGCCGGTAGACGAGCCACGCCTGGGCCACCGACTGCATCCACGTCCCGATGAGCGAAAAGAGTTGGCCGCCGAAAAACAGCCGGTAGTTGCGGTGCTTGAAGGCGGGCAGCCGCGCCTGGAGCGCGTCCCAGGGGAAACAGAAGCGGTCGGACATGCACACAACCCGGCCTGGGGCCCTCAGCGCGCCATCCCCAGGCGGCCGTTGTGGCTCCCCATGTACCAGAGGCGGCCTTGGGCGTCCACGACCATCTTGCGGATGCCGGCGCCCGGCGCGAGCGGCCGGATCGCGCGCATCTCGCCCGTCTTCGGGTCGAGCCGGATAATGGCGTCGGTGTGGAACGCGTTGGCGTACACGATGCCCGATCCGTCCACGGTGACCGCGTAAGGGCCGCTGCCCTCCCCGCCGGGCAGCGCGTACTCGGCCGCAACACGCCGCTCCGCCGGGTCCATACGCAGCAGCTTGCCGGCGCCGTAGAGCGTCACCCAGATCGAGCCGTCGGGCGCGGTCGCCATCCGCCGCGGGGCCGAGCCCTTGGGCAGATCCATCAGCGTGACGGCACCGGTCGCCGGATCGAGCCGACCGAGGGCGTCGGAGCCGAGCAGGCAGTACCAGACGTGGCCGCGGCGGTCGAGAGTAATCCCGTAGGGCCTCTGGCCGCGGGCCTCGAAGGTGCGGACCGTGCCCGTGCGGACGTCCAGCCGCCCGATGCGACCCGCCCGTTGGAGGGTGAACCAGATGACGGCCTGGTCGTCCGTGATCACGAGCGTGTGCGGGTCGCCGCCGCCAGGGACCCGGTGCTCGATCACCCGGCCCGTGGCCGTCTGGAACCGGCCGATCGTGCCGTTGCCGTTACCCGTGTACCAGACGTCGCCGCGCGAGTCCACGAGCAGGCCGTGGGGCTGCGCCCCGGACGGCAGGTCCCATTCGGCGAACGCCTCCGTGCGGGGGTCGAAGCGCGCGATCTTGTTGCCGCGCATCACGGAAATATAGATGCGACCGTCGGGGCCTGGCGCGGGGTCGCGGGCGAACTCCGGCGTCGGCGCCGCCCACTCCGACACCCGGCCCGCAAACGGCTCCAGCGCGCCCGGCTTCACCGTGTAGTGCGACCCGCCCGCCCACGCCGCGGGACCAAACAGCGACAGCAGCGCAAAAAGCAAGATCGTCTGTGGCGTCTTCATGGCATATCCCTCAAAGCGTTTCCGGACCCAACACAATATCATCCCTCATCCGGGACTCGAGATCAAGCGTCAGATCCCGAAACGGCTCAGGGAAGGGGCTTGCAAAATAGAAATTTACTTCTATTATGTAATCTATGATGCCCCGACTGGTCACGCGGCTCATTCGGACGCGGCTCGGCCCCCTGTCTGCCGACAGGCAGGTGCCGTCGGGCAGGGACAGGCAGGTTCGGAAAGATCTCCTAGGATCTCGCTCGAGTCGTCCTGAAGAATGAAAGGGATGGGAAGATGACGGTGGAACTCACAAGTGCGGAGGTCGTTTCGCCGCATCCTGTGGAGTGATTTGTTAAGCCCTTTTTTTCTCTAATAAATATCCCGATACATATTTATGAATGATGCTGGATATCAGCGTCTGGTAAGGAATACCCTCTTGAGCAGCGATAACCTGTACTTGATCCAAATCCTTTGACGACATCCGAATATTGATTCTCTTATCCTTTTGCAGAGTATTCCTTGCGTATTTCCGCAACTTCTTTATCTCGGCCTTCGGATTTTTGATGGGTCTCCATTCGCCGCGCTCGTAAGACTCTAAAATATCTTTTTCTTCAGCGTCTAAAACCGTCTTTTTCATTTTTGCTCCCTCACGTATTTGTTTGTGGCTTTTCTGCTGGGGATGATGGTTTTTAAGAATATCTCATCGCTTTCTTGAACATAAGGAACAAGGTAAGCATAATCATCAATCCTGACTGTTACGATTTTTTGCCCCGGATACTTATCTTGATTAGGATGAACAACTATTTCAAGAACATCCTCACGTTCCATCAGGATAACAATTTGCTCAAAACTCACTCCTCGGTTCTTCTTTAACCACTCATTCTTCTCATTATCCCATCGAAAAACCTTCATGACCTATAATGCGACATTGTCTGCCTTT
>JACRHK010000217.1 GCA_016217625.1 Nitrospirota bacterium | reverse complement strand
TTTGGGACAAAGCAACGGAGAAAGTGTTTCGTCGGGAACGTGTCAAAAAATTCGACTTGAGGATCCAACGTCTTGCACAGAGGAAGCTGTTGATATTGGATGCGGCGGAAATCCTTGACGAACTTCGGGTTCCTCCAGGAAGTCGGCTTGAAAAGCTTTCTGGTGACAGGAAGGGACAGTATAGCATCCGAATTAACGACCAGCGGAGGATCTGCTTTCGATGGCTGGAAGGGGATGTCTATGATGTTGAAATTACAGACTATCATTAGGGGATGAACAATGGCTAGGAAGTTGCCGCCAATCCATCCTGGAGAAGTTTTGCAGGAAGAGTTCCTCAAGCCCTTGAGCATCAGCCAATATCGTCTGGCCAAGGACATCCATGTGTCGGCTCGTCGTATTAACGAGATTGTGCAGGGAAAGCGATCTATCTCTGCTGATACGGCACTTCGACTTGCACGCTATTTTGCGACGACAGATCGTTTCTGGCTGAATCTTCAAGCACGCTACGACCTTGATCTGGAGAAGGATCGCCTCGGGAAACGTTTGGTTGAGGAAGTTGAAGTCTTCCAACAAGCTGGTTAATCTGATTCCGCACAGTATCCCTGTCGGTTAAACACGCCGCCCCGGGTGCCACGCCCGCCATCCAGCGCCAGTCACCAAAGATTCTAGCCTTTGACTTTCGTTGACAGAACAAGGAGAATTTGCTATGGTCACAGGGGATTTGAGCGTGGAGTTTGTGGAGATTGGGAGGACAAAATGATAACGCGGGAATGCACAAAGTATCTTGCCTGGGGGTTTACGGGGGCTGTCCTCCTGGCGGCGTGCGGCATGGCCGCGGCGGCTCCGCAGGAGGAACCACGGATCGTCGGGAGTCTGGCCGTGGTGGGTCTTCAGGCGCCGGTTCCTCTCGATGTGACGGCCAAGAAGGAGCGGTGGAAGGTGGCCGGGTTCCTTCTGCCGATTCCGGGAAGCTCCGTCGGGGTCTATGCCCTGGCCGAGGCGGCCGGACCGGACAAGGAGGAAGTCCTCGCCATCAACCGCGCGCTGGGCGACTGGAGCCTCGGCCGCGTCGTGCAGGAGAGGATCGAGCGGGCGATTCGAACACAAGGACGATACCGGGTCATTCCCCCATCTCTCCAGCCGGAGGGACCGCTGCCCGACAACCCGGAGGAGCGGAAGGAGTTCATCAAGCGCCTGGCCTCCCGAGTCCAGGCCGATACCGTGTTGATTTGCCGGCTGCATGCCACGCTGGGGAGCGCGGGCTTGCTCCCCAAGGACGAGGAGAGCATCTATCACGAGCGGATGTCCCTGCACGCAACCCTCATCGACCTCCGAAAAGGAGAGGTGGTCGCCGAGCACAAGCTCGGTCGGTCGTTCGATCCGGGATGGGAGGGGTTTCGGTTCGAAGAGTTCGCCACCGACGGCGGCCGGCTGGCCAAGGAGCGGCTGACGAAGGAGGCGGAGCGGCTTGCGGAAGAGTTGGCGCGCAAACTGTTGGAAGAGAAACGTGAGGAGTGAGGCGTGAGGCGTAAGGCGTGAGGAGTAAGGAGTGACGTTTCAAGATCTCATTTTCGCGCTCACGCGCTTCTGGGCGGACCGGGGGTGCGTCATCCACCAGCCCTATGACCTTGAAGTCGGGGCGGGGACCTTTCACCCGGCCACCTTTCTCCGGGTCCTCGGGCCGGAGCCCTGGAATGCGGCCTACGTGGAGCCCTCCCGCCGCCCCACCGACGGCCGCTACGGCGAGAACCCCAACCGCCTGCAGCACTACTACCAATTCCAGGTCATCCTGAAGCCCTCGCCGGAGAACAGCCAGGATCTGTATCTGGACAGCCTGAAGGCGTTGGGGATTGAGCCGCTCCGGCACGATATCCGCTTCGTGGAGGACGACTGGGAGTCGCCTACGCTGGGCGCATGGGGGTTGGGCTGGGAGGTCTGGCTCGACGGAATGGAGGTGACGCAGTTTACCTATTTCCAACAGGTGGGCGGGGTCGATCTCCATCCGGTCTCCGTGGAGTTGACCTACGGCCTGGAACGGATCGCCATGTTCCTCCAGGGGGTGGAGAATGTCTTTGACCTCGTGTGGACGAAAGGGATTTCTTACGGCGATATCCACCATACGACCGAGGTGCAGTTCTCCCGGTACAACTTCGAGGCCTCTGATCCGGAGATGTTGCTCCGGAGCTTCGAGATGGCGGAGCGGGAAGCCCGACGCCTCTGCGGGGAGGGCCTGGTGCTGCCTGCCTACGAGTTCTGCCTGAAATGCTCGCATCTCTTCAACCTGCTCGACGCGCGGGGCGCGTTGAGCGTGACGGAACGCACCGGATACATCGGGCGGGTGCGGGCCCTGGCGCGCCTGTGCGCCGAGGGATACCTCAAGCAGCGGGAGGCCATGGGGTTCCCCCTGTTGAAGAAAGGGTGAGGGGTGAGGGAAGTAGAAAATAAGTCAATAATTCAATATGTCAATAAGTCATTAGTCATTAGTCAATTGACCATTGACCATTGACCATTGACCATTGACTATTGACTATTGTCGCATTGACTCATTCACCACTGACCAATGAACCCATGATGAAAGAGTTCCTGTTAGAGATCGGCACGGAGGAGATCCCGGCCCGCTTTCTGCCGCCGGCGCAGGAGCAGATGCGGGAGGAGATGATCCGTCTGCTGGAAGACCTCCGGATCGCCCGTGAGGGGATTGCCGCCTACGCGACGCCCCGCCGCCTGGCGCTCTATGGGAGAATCGCCGAGCGGCAGGCCGAGCGCGCGGAGACGGTGCTCGGCCCCCCGAAGTTCGCGGCCTTCACCCCCGAGGGCGAGCCGACCAAAGCGGCGTTGGGCTTCGCCCGGGCCAAAGGGGTCCGGGTGGAAGACCTCCGGATCCTGGAATCGGGGGGCAAGGAGTATGTCGGAGTCCAGATCAGCGATCTGGGGGTAGAGACGCGCCAGTTGCTGCCCGAGATCCTTCCCCGCTTCATCGCGTCCCTGAGCTTCCCCAAGAACATGCGGTGGATGGATAAAGATTTTCGCTTTGTCCGCCCTATCCACTGGATCCTGGCCCTCTTCGGCGGAGAGGTCGTCCCCTTCACCCTTCACGGGATCAAGAGCGGGCAGCATTCGCGGGGGCACCGGTTCATGAGCCCGGGGGTTTTCCTCGTCCAGGACTTCGCCTCGTACCGGGAACAGACGGAGCGCAACTTCGTTCTCATCGACCCCGATGATCGCCGCCGGCGGATCCGGGAAGCCGCCGAAGCCTTGGCGAAGAAGCGGGGGGGGATGGTGCTGGACGATCCCGAGCTCCTGGAAGCGGTCGCCGACCTGGTGGAGCACCCCTTCCCCCTCCTGGGGACGTTCGACCGGGCCTATCTGGCCCTGCCCCGCGAAGTGCTGCTGAGCGCCATGCGGGAGCATCAGAAATATTTCTCCCTCGTCGATGCGTCGGGGAACCTGCTTCCCTTCTTCATTGCCGTCAGCAACACACGGGCCGAGGACCCGGAGGTCGTCCGGGCCGGCAACGAACGGGTGCTCCGCGCGCGCCTGGCCGATGCCCGTTTCTTCTTCGAGGAAGACCTGCGGGCGCCGCTCCGGGACCGGGTGGAGAGGCTCAAGGCGGTCACGTATCAGGAAAAGCTGGGCACGGTGTACGACAAGGTCCAGCGGGTGATCGCCGTCAGCCGCTCCGTGGCGGGCCGCTATTGACCGGAGGCCCAGGAGGCGGCCACCCGCGCGGCCATCCTCTGCAAGGCCGACCTACACACCGGCAGGGT
>JACRHK010000213.1 GCA_016217625.1 Nitrospirota bacterium | reverse complement strand
CGTGCATCAGCACCTCGGAGGGGGAGGTATGGGCTTTCACCTCCTGTCCGGCCCGTAGGGCGAACAGGACGACGCGCATGTGCGGGGAGGCGTGCAGGAGCTGTGAGACGTAGCGGTCGGGTTGGGAGGGGACGCGCGTCAGGGCATCAATCGGTTCCATAGATTCCTCTTTAGCTCTCAGCCATCAGCAAATATAGCGAACGCATGAATTGTTGTAGGGCAAGCCCTTCGATTCACTCAGGGCAAGCTTTTAGACTTGCTTGTTTTGCAGGGCTAAAGCCCTGCCCTACGTCAACCTATTTAATTCGTTCGTATTAGCATGTAACTGTGATGTTTAGCACAAACCGTTTTTCCCCGGTATGATCGGGATCATACCCCTCACCCCAGGCGCTCCCTGGCGTCCGGGCTCATCCGCTCAGGCGACCAGGGGGGGTCCCAGACGATCTCCACCCGGACCGCCTCCACCCCGGGGAGGCTCCGCGCGGCGGCTTCGACCCCTGCCGGCATGGCGGCATGCAAGGGGCAACCCGGCGTCGTGAGCGTCATCGTGACAGCCACTTCACTCCCCTCGATTTGCACGCCATAGATGAGCCCCAGATCGACGACGTTGAGTCCGAGTTCCGGGTCCACGACATGGCGCAAAGCATCAAGGACTTGTTCTTCGGTAACCATCGCGTCTCCAATTTAGGCAATTCATCATGGGGAATGCAAATTGTAGGGCAGGCCTCCGTGCCTGCCCCGAGGCGGGTACAGTGCCCCGCCCTACCATCATGTTGGCGGCAATGCCTGCCCCGATTCTATCGGGGCCTGCCATTATTCGGCGGCCACAGAGGGCCGCCCTACTTTGTTATTCCGCATTCCGCTCCGGGTCTCCATTTTGCACTTTGCATTTTGAAATTTGCATTTCCCCAACAAGGCGAGGGGGGATTAAAAGGGTTGCCCTACATACACCTCACGCATTCTCACTCCTGACTCCTGACTTCTGACTCCTGACTACTGTTACCATATTCCATCCAAACAACACAGCCCCCAGGGCCAGCGCCCCCAGCGCCGCCCGTGTGAGGGACAACTGATCCAGGAGAATCCCCCCCGTGGCGCCCACCACGCCCAGGACCGTCAACCCGAGCTGCCGGCGTCCGATCCGCTCGCTGTACATCTCCTTCAGGAGGGGCACCGGTTCTTTCCCTACCCGGTCGCTGTAGCGATGGTGCCAGACGAGGAAGGGAAGGACCTTGTACAGCATCCCCATGACGAGGATCGACACATACCCGAAGACGGCGAGGAACCCGTACGCGATGCTCCAACGGACTTTCCCCGCCTCCGGGATTCCTCCCAGGCCGAGCGCCATGCCGAGCAGCGCGACGATCCCCAGGATCACGAACGCCACAACGGCATGCCGGAGCCCCAGGTCGAGGTCCTTCCGTGTCCGCTTCTTCAAGATAAGGCTGATCTGACAAAGGAAAGCGATGACCCCTCCCGCCAGCAACAGGACGGTCGGGATGAAGAGGGCCGACAGTCCCGCCATCGACCCCGCGAGGGCCAGGAGCCCGGCGTTGACCAGGACCAACGCGATCCGGGCAGGACCCTCCGAGTAGCCGTGGGCGAGGGCGAACATGGGGATCAGCTGGTAGGACACCCCCATCACGACCAGCGTGATCCACCCCCCCATGGCGAAATGAGCGTGATAGACGAGGTATTCCAGATGATTCAAACCCGGTGCGGGACGCCAGAGGTTGAAGGCGAGCCCTCCCCCCAGGGCCGCCGCGCCCGCCAAGTAGAGCACGGCGGCCGTCACGTGGAGACGCGTGAGGCTCCACGAGGAGACCCGCCGCAGCGTCGTCAGCATATGGAAGCAGAACAACAGGAGGGCCAGGTCCACAACCAGGGCAGTCAACACCAATCCCAGATTGAACGCGGAGGCCCAAAAATGGCGGATGAGACCCGCCGCGCCCGCCGCAAAGATCCAGAACGTCCAGGAGGCCAGCCGAGGGCTCCGGAGCGGCGCCTCCAGCAGGACGGGGACGAGTTGGTAGAGCGTCCCCATCATGACGAGCGTCATCCACCCCAAGGTGGCCAGGTGGGTGAGGGCCAGGAGCCTTCCCTGAAAATAATGGGTGTGCAGGAGGTCGGCCTGCCAGAACAGCAGAAGGGACAGGAGGACGAAGACCCCCACGGCCGTGTAGAGGTGGCGGGCCACCAGCGCGAACGGCGGCGCCAGTCCCACGCCCCGCGGGGCCAGCGACGGAATCGGCGACTCATTGCTCATGGCTCATATCCAATGAGTGAGCGGTGAATGAATGAGTGGTGAATGGTTAGTGTGTCAATGAGTCAATAAGTCAATGAGTCAATACTTACTTAATGACCTATTGACTTAATGACTTATTGACTACTTCCCCTCACTCCTCGCTCCCCTATTGCGCGTGATCCGGATCCGATAGTAATCCTCCTCCACCTTCTCGGTCCGGTGCGCGAAGCCCTGGCTCTCCAGCTTCTCGTACAGCAGCAACGGCTCGCGGTGATGGTGCACAAGCAAGGTGCCTCCGGGCGCAATCTGCGGCAGCGCCTCGAGAATCCGGATCATCGGCTCGGGCGGCTCCAGCCCCCGGACGTCGATAACCATCTGCACCGCGCACCGCT
>JACRHK010000211.1 GCA_016217625.1 Nitrospirota bacterium | reverse complement strand
GTGGCGAAACTCCCTTTCAGCAGCGGCGCGAGGATCCGGACGAGGACCGCGCCCGCGCCGGCCCCCAGGGAGCGCGCGGCCTGTTCGAGGCCCGGCGAGATCTGGTGCAGCCCCGCCTCTTCGGTCTGGATCCCGAGGGCCAGAAACCGCACCACATAGGCGAGGACCAGGATGGCAATGCCGCCGTAGAGCGGCTGGAGGAGGTGGACGGCCAGGAGGATCATCGCCAGGGCCACGACGGGTCCCGGCAGCACGATCCCGATACTGGCCAGCGGCGCCGCCACAGGGGCCCAACGCGGGCCGCCGCGCACGGCGAGCATCGCCACGGGCACCGCCAGCGCCACGGCCGCCGTCGCCGCGAGCGTGCCGGCCACCAGGCTATTTTGGATAAACCCCAGAAAGCGGGCGTCCACGGCTCCCTGTTGAACCGCTTCCACGCTCCACGTGGCCAGCAGAGCGACCGGCGCGAGGAAAGCGACCGTCGCCACGGCGCCCAGGTAGCAGTAGGCGGCTCCCAGCGCCCTGGGGGAGAAGCGCTTGGGGGTGAGGGCGCGATAGCGGGCCTGGGTCTGGTAGAAACGGCTGCGACGGCGCTGCCGCCGCTCCAGCACGACGAACAGCGCGCAGATTCCGACGAGGATGAGGGAGAGGGCCGCCGCGCCGGCATGGTCGAACCGCCCCGTCATCTGCAGATAGATAGCTCTCGTGAAAGTGTCGTAGCGGAGGATCGCCACCGTGCCGAAGTCGGACAGGACATAGATGACCGCGAGGAACAGGCCGGCCGCAAGGGCCGGACGGATCATCGGAAACAGCGCGCGGAGGAAGACCTCGCGCGGAGAGGCTCCCAGGGAACGGGCCGCCTCTTCGTACGCCTCGTTCAAGCGGGACAGGGGGGTCAGGGCGAGGAGATAGACGTACGGGTACGTCACCAGAGTCAGGACCAGGGTGACCCCCCAGAAGCTGTAGATATCCGGCACGGAGGCCCCCGCGCCGAAGATCCCACGCCAGAGGAGGACCATCGCGCCCTCGCCGGTCCATGCAACCGTGGAGATATAGGCGAGCACATACCCCGGCAAAGAAAGCGGGAGCGCCAACAGCACGCTCAGCGCCCCCTTGCCCGGAAACTCATAGCGGGCCACGATCCAGGCGCAGGACAGCCCGAGGGTCCCCGCGCAGAGGGCCACGGCGACCGCCAGGGTGATCGTGTTGTAGAGGAGTTCCGGGATGCGTCCTCCCCACATCACGACCCAGGTCTCGGACGAGACGGTCAGGGCATGGTAGAGGACATACAGGACGGGGGCGGAAGCCAACAGCACCACTCCGCCGGCAAGGAGCGGGAGGGACCGGAACGAGAGCCGCCGCATGCCTACCTCAACCCCGCCTTTTCGATGAGCGCGATGGCCCTGGAGCGGAGCGCCTCCAGATCCACCAGGCGGACGTCGGCGGCGCGGAACGCCTCGCGCTTGAGAACGGAAGTGTGCGTCGGGACTTTGGTCAGGACCGGATACTCCATGTTCTGCTCGGCGAAGATCCGTTGGCCCTCCGGGGAAGCCAGAAACTCCATGAGGGAAAGGGCGGACCGCGACTTTCCGTGCCGCACCAGGCCTGCTCCCGCCGCGTTCATCGCCACGCCCATCTCCCCCTTCTCCTGGTCCGGGTAGAGGATGGCCACGGGATCCTTGGGCTTCTCCGCCAGGTGGCGGTAAACGTAATAATGGTTCACCAACCCGACGTCAATCTCCCCCCGCGCGACGGCTTCGACAATCTGGCTGTGCTTGGCGAAGACCCTCTGCCCCGCATTCTCCTTCACCCCCTTCAGCCACCGCTCGGCCCACGCCTCGCCCCGGAGTTTCTGATAGACGGAGAATCCGGCGACAAACGATTCGTTGGCTGACGTGACGATGCCGATCCGCCCTTTCATGCGCGGATGAGCAAGGTCCTCGACCGAGCGGATCTCGCCCGGCTGCGCCTTCAGGGGGTTGTAGACCAACACGCGCGCGCGGAGCGAAAGGGCAATCCAGCTACTATCCGGAGCGCGGTAGGCCGCGGGGAGGGATCGCTCGATGACGCCGGACGACGCGCCCCGCAGAAGACCGCGCTGCCGGGCCGCCTCCAGCACGCCCGTGTCGTTCGTGATGAGCAGGTCAGCCGGCGTTCGCGCCCCCTCGGCGGCAATCCGGTTGAGCATCTCCGTGGCGCCGCCCGTGAGGAGCCGCACCTTCACGCCGGTCTTGGCCGTGTAGGCGTCCAGCACAGGCTGGATCAGTTTCTCGGCGCGCCCGGAGTACACTACCACATCCTCCCCGCCTGCCGCTTCCGCGAGCCCTAGAGCGCCGACCACGAGACCCAGGGCGAGCATTTCCACTGGGATTTTCTTCATCTTTTGCACTTTGAACTTTGCATTTTCATTTTGCATTTTGCATTTTGCACTCTGCATTTTGCATTCTGCATTCTGCATTCTGCATTTTGCATTCCCCCTCACGCCCCCGTCTTTTTCACAAAGATCTCTCCCGCAATCGCTTCCTCGAGCGCGAGCGTCGTCTCCCCGATCTCGATGACATAGGAGGGCGCCTTCTGCACCAGGCGGATCACGCTGCCCGGCAGGAGCCCCAGGTTGCCCAGGCGGCCCATCCGGGAGGGAGAGCCTGGCAGGAGGAAGACGATCCGCGCCCGTTCCCCGGGATCCAGGTCCCGGAGAGGGAGGACGAGGGGGCGGATCTCCCTGGTAAACCTCCGGCAGCAGTCTCCGGGCGGAATCGCGCGGCCCTTGGGGTCGGTCGGGGGATGGCCGAGGAAGGTGCAGACGGTGTCGGTCACCTCGGGGCTCAGGATGTGCTCGAAGGCGCAGGCCGTCTCATGCGCCGCGTCCTCCCCCACTTCAAAGACGTCATGCAGGAGGCGCCGGGCCAGACGGTAGCGCCGGACGATCGTCCGGCCCTGCGACTCTCCTCTCTCAGTGAGACGGATCCGGTCGCCTTTGCGGACGATCAGGCCCATCCGGCTCATCTTCTCGAGGACGTCGGCGGTCTCCG
>JACRHK010000210.1 GCA_016217625.1 Nitrospirota bacterium | reverse complement strand
GTGAATACGAGGAAACGCTCCACAAGGCCCGGGCGCTGCTGGAGGCGCTGAAGATCAGTCCATAGCGCCCACACCCTTCCCTCCCTCCTATAAAAGTCCCCCCTCCTCAAAAATCCCCCCTCCTCTTTCCTCCCCCGCCCGTGTGGGGAGGAGTTTATGGAGAGAACTAAGGAGGAGGGAACAAAACTGGGGCTCACGGCAAGCCTTGGCAGTTGACTCTCACCGCTTGTTATGATAGCATGAACGCATGATCTCATGATATTTGGGAGGCCCTATGCGCGTCGAATTGAAACAGGTCGGCAAAAGCGGTCAGGTCTCAGTCGGCAAGCGCTATGCCGGGAAAATCCTTCGCTTGGAACATCGCGCTGATGGCACGATCGTGCTGATGCCGGCTGCGGTGGTGCCGGAAAGCCAGCTCTGGACGCTTCAGGAGCCCCATCGTTCCAGGATCGCGCGCGCCCTGGAATGGGCCGCCAAACACCCCCCCCGCAAGAGCAGCATGAGAGTCCTTCTGGCTAAGGCCGGCAAGCGTGGCCGCCCCAAGTAGCCGAATACTTCTGGACCTCAACAACCCGGAGTTTCTGGACGTGTTCCTCCGGCTGGATGCGGCCGAGTTGCGCCGGGTTGCCCAAGCTCTCTTCCGCATTCAGAAACTGGATTGGAATGCCCTTTACACCCACAAGGGCCTCCGTTGGGAGGCCGTCCATCACCTCCAAGGTCCCAAGGGGGAGGTGATTTACTCCATTCGTCTCAGCGAGAAGATCCGCGCACTCGCGTATCACGAAGGACCCTATCTCCGTTTTCTGTCGCTCCATCCCGACCACGATTCGGCTTACCGGCTCTGACGAACGACTATGAGTCATCCCCGAGCTTCATCCCGAAACGCTATCCGTGTCATCATCGTCCAAGGCGGCGCGGGGAAACGGCATCCCCGCGAGGCCGAGCGGCAAAGGGTCTGCAAGGAATCTTGCCGGATTGGTCTTCAATGCGCCACGCCCCTCGACGCCGTCGAGGCAGCCGTGCGCGTTCTGGAAGAGCATCCCCTCTTCAACGCCGGCCTGGGAAGCGTGCTCCAGTTGGACGGAAAGGCGCGGGAAGACGCGGCGATCATGCTCTCGGACGGCCGGTGCGGCGCCGTCTGCGCCGTGCCGGACATTCTCCACCCCATCACCCTCGCGCGCAAGGTCATGGAGGAGACGCCGCATGTTCTGCTGGCCGGGGAGAAGGCCCTCGCTTGGGCGTTGTCCCACGGGTTCGAGAAGAGCGATCTCAGGACGCCGGAGCGGATCCGTCAGTGGCGCGAGTGGAAAGCAGACCATCGCCGACAAGCCGCGGAACGCTCCCACGGCACGGTGGGGGCCGTGGCCCTGGATGCGAAGGGCCGCCTGGCTGCGGCGACCTCGACGGGCGGCATCTTCCCTGCCCTGCCCGGCCGCGTAGGAGATACGCCGGTCATCGGCGCGGGGACCTATTGCAGCCGTGTTGCCGCCGCATCCGCCACGGGCGAGGGAGAGGCGATCATCCGGAGCACGCTCACCCGTGAAGCCGTGCGCTACGTAGAAGAAGGAATGACCCCACAGCAAGCTGCCAGCCGGGCGATCCAGCGCCTGAAGCGCGTGGGGCAGGGGACCGGAGGAATTGTCGTCCTCGACCGCAAGGGCCGCGCGGGAGCGGCCTTTAATACCGGAGCGCTGACGTGGGCGATGGAAAAGCGTTGAACAATCTATAGCCTGCTTCTTGCTTCATCTCCCCCGGACTTCAAAGTGGACAGCATCATGAATATGCTGCGCCTCATCCACAAGCGCCAGGGCATGCCTGCCTGGCTCCGGCTCCCACAGGGTGATCGCAGAGACAGACCCCAGATCCGTTCCATTCATGACCCACCGGAGTCCCGCGCCATCTCTTGCCTCAAAAACCATCCGCTGCCGTGATGAAGGAACGTCCGGGTCCAGCGCGATCACGGTCCCCGCAACCGGTGCGATGATGCGCGGTATCGTTCCGGTATGTGCCTGCGCGTATCCGGCAGGCTCCGTCCCCCGAATGAACCATTCCGCTCCTCCGGCAACTGAACGCGCCACCACGCCGGCAGGGGGATCCGGTTGACGACTGGGTGTGCTCCTATGCAGCCGGACCATCACCTCCATCCAGACTGGCGCGGCGCCGCTGATGCCGCTCACATCCCGCATCGGCTCGCCCGAGAAGTTCCCCACCCAGACGCCGACCGTGTACCGCCCGGAGTAGCCGACGCACCAGTTGTCCCGCATCTCCTTGCTGGTGCCGGTCTTCACCGAGCACCAGAATCGTTTGGCCAGCGGGTTCTCCAGGCCGAACGTAGTCATCCGGCTTTCCCTGTCCGAGAGGATACTGGAGATGAGGAACGCTGCCTCGCGCGAATACAGACGACGCGTGTCTGCCCGCGGTTCTCCCGGCGCCATGCGAAGCGGGCTCCACACCCCGCCGTTGGCCAGTGTCCGGTAGGCATGGACAAGCTCCCATAAGCTCACATCGGCAGAACCTAATGCCAGGGCAGGGCCGTAATATTCTCCCGACTCCCTTACCCCTTCAAACCCCAGGCGCCGGAGCTGCTGGACAAAAGTTTCGGCGCCGGCCAGCTCCAGCGTCCTCACGGCCGGGATGTTGAGGGAGGAAGCCAGCGCCGTGCGTACCGTGACAAGCCCCTGGAACTGTTCGTCATAGTTTTTTGGCCGGTAGAGGCCGCGCACAGTGGAAATCTCAAGCGGCCGATCTTCAAGGAGAGAGGCCGTAGTGAGAAGCCTCTGCTCCAGAGCCAGGCCGTAAAGAAAGGGTTTCAGGATCGAACCGGCCTGCCGCCTGGCTTGCACCCCGTCCACATAGCGCGCGCTGGAGAGTTTACCGCTTCCTCCCACATAGGCCAGAACATCTCCGGTCGCATTGTCCACGACGAGTATTGCTCCGTCCTGCACCCGCTGATCGCGGAGCGCGAGAAGATGCCTTTGAAGCGTCTCCGACGCCATCCGCTGAAGCGCGCCATCCAATGTTGTGCGAATTGGAGATCCACCACCGTGAGCATCCTGGGCGTTCCGGAGCACCCGGTAGGCTGCATGCGGCGCCAGGGTCGCGCGCGGGCCGGTGCCGGACGGAGCCTCCAGCGCCTGAGACACGGCAGCATCCAGCGCCCCGCCGGCGAGAGTCAATCCCCCGGCCCTCCGGGTCACGGCTTCGCGGCCCGCATTGGGCGAACGGATGAGCGCGGCCATGACTGCCGCCTCGGCATCTGTCAGCCCGTGGGGGAGCTTCCCGAACAGGACATGGGACGCCGCCCCCATGCCCTGCAGCTCGCCGCGAAATGTCACCCTATTCAAATACGCTTCCAGGATCTCCGCCTTGGACCACATGGCCTCAATGGCCCAGGCCAGCTTCATCTGCCGCCATTTCTGGCTCAGCGTCCTGGGAGAGCCGCTTCTCTTGAGATTCTCATGGAGCATGCCGGCAAGCTGCATCGTAATCGTGCTGCCTCCTCGCAACTGCCCGTCAGTCAATCGCCGATATGCGGCCGAGGCAAGTGAGAATCCGTCCACGCCGCCATGCTGGTAGAACCGCCTGTCTTCAGAAGCGAGGACAGCGGCCTGAAGCGCTGGGGAGACCTCGCTGAGCGGCGTCCACTGTAGCCGCCGCCTGCTGGGATCGATCCGTATCTCGTGGATGATCTCCCCACTACGGTCCAGCACCTGAATGTCCGAGGGTTGAAAGCCGGACCGAACCTCCGCGAATGAAGGGACGGAGACCTCCGGGGCAGGCCGCATGACAGCCAGCAAGAGGAAGACGCTTCCCAAAAGAATGATCACGGTTCCACCTCCATCCGGGCATTCGGCAGCTCGCCGAACATCTCGGGCGCATAGAGCGCCTCCACGCGCGTGGGCGGAAGCTGGAACCTGCCGCTCTGGTTGAGCCGGATCGTGTATTCGACCACGAAGCGGCCTTTGGGCACATAGCGATAATAGGCCCGGAACGCCTCGAACGATCGCTCCTCAAACGCCGGCCAGGCCCGGCCTTCCACTGTCTCTCCCCCAGTCAAGATCCTGGAGTCGCGGCCGAGGCCTGTCCCCAGGTGAGATGCGCCGGCGGGCACAGGATCGCTTACCACCACCCAGGTCCTGTCGGCCTGGGCCTCGATCTCCAGCCGTACCCGCACAATGTCCCCGCGGCTCCAGCGGCCCTCCTCCCGCTGCTCAATGGGCATCAGCGTCTTGGTGATCCGGTAGCCTGTGGAGAGCGAGGTTTTCAGCGGGATCGCGGCCTGGGCCTGCACCGTGACCCACGGATGGCCCGTCCCCTGATGATCCACGACCAGATCCTCCCTCTGCTCAGGCCAGGGGAAAGCAAGCGTCTTGCCTTTCGGCGCCTTGGACCACTCAAGCTGCTGGGCTGCTCCCTTCAGCGAGGCCGCGCTTGTGCCTGTCACCGGCGTCTTCTCAAATGCCTGGGAGAACTTCTCCACGGCCAGCACGCCCCAGGCATTGGCCAGGGTGAGGTCCCAGGCGCCCCGCTTCTGCCGGCCGATGGCCCCGCGTACGAGCCTCGGGAGGTCCTCCTTCCACTGGTTGGTATGAACGAGATGGAGGATCAGCCGGACAGCGTTCTGATCCGGAGAGGCCATCATCCACCAGAGGTGGTCGGTCTGCTCGGTGGAGAACCCCATCACCGTCCCCTGCATGTTCAGGCGGGAGCGGATGATCTGCTCCGTTTCTTTCAGACGCTCCTCCCGCATGGGGATGCCGGGCATTCTGTGCAGCACGCTCCACCAGTCCATGACCGCCGAGGTCGGCCAGAGGTTCGGCTCGATCGTGAGGCTTGAGAGGAGCTTGGGATCCGCCTTCCCGTGGCGGGCAAGCGCCTCAAGCGCCATCATCTTCCGGATGGAGAGGTCTGCCGTGGGGAGTTCGGATCTCCTGACGATTTTCCCCTCAATGAACTTCCTGAGCCCGGACTCCATCCTCCCCAGCGCCTCGTCGGGGATCGCCCAGCCTGCCTCATGGATGACGGCCATCACATAGGAGGTCAGGACCTCGCTCCCCCAGAGCATCTTCGGGAAGTACTTGAGGAGGCCGTCAGCGTCCAGATACGTGGGAAGCTTACCGGCGATCTCCCGCCAGAGCCGCTCATCCCTCAGGGCCACGGCCTGGGAGACCTTTTGCTCCAGGCAGGTGTAAGGGTACTGGCGCATCCACTCCCGCACGCCACTCATCCCTTCAAGGAGCGTAGGACGGAAAGCGACCTGGATGCCGCCCCGTCCGGGTAGCGCATCAGAGGGCCGCTCCACGGGCTGCTGCGCCACCCCTTCCCAGCGGAAGAGCGTGGCCTGGTAGGTGCGGACAGGCACGGCCGGGACAACCTGCTGCGTCACACGGACGCGGTCAGAGGCGCCCCCGCGCTCTTTCACATCCATTTCGTAACGCAACGTCCGGACGCCGAATGGAGCAGTCAGCTCCCAATGGACCGCGCGGGCCTCACCGGCTGAAAGGGAGAGCGTCCGGGGCGCAAGCAAATCTTTTAAACCCTCCACGCGGCCGGTGACTTCGATGTCCATCTTCCTGTCTGTCGCGTTCCGGATCGTCACCTCCGAGTAAAATCTGTCACCCTCCCTGACAAGGGGCGCGATCCCCGGAAGGACCATCAGGTCCTGCGTGCTCCGGATCGTGGTCGAACCGGTCCCGAAGAGGCGGAGACCTCCTGTGGCCACGGCCACGATCCGGAAGCTGGTGAGCGAATCGTTGAGAGGCACTTCGACCTCTGCCTCGCCTTGCGCATCCAGGGGAACGCGCCCCTTCCACAGGAGCAGCGTGTCGAAGAGCTCCCGCGTCGTCTGCCTGCCGCCGCCTCCTCCCTGCGGCAGGGCCTTGAGGCCGTAGTGCCGCTTGCCGACCACCTGCATCTGGGCCGTGGCCGTGCGCACCCCGTACCCCCGCTGCCTCATCATCGCCTCCAGGAGGTTCCAGCTCCTGTTGGGGGACAGCTCGAGCAACCCCTCATCCACGGCGGCCAGGGCGACCTCGCTCCCGGCCGGGGGCGCTTTCCCCTCGGCTGTCCTGACGGCAACCTTCACCCTGGCTTTCTCCCGGACTTTGTACACTTGCCTGTCCGCAGAGACCTTGACCTTGAGTTCATGATCCCGCCAGCCGACCCTGATCTCTGTGACACCCAGCTTGAACGCAGGCCGACCCAGATCGACCAGTGCCGTCGGCTGTATGCCACCCACACGGCCGCGGACAACCAGGACAGAGACAAAGACATTGGGCGCGTAATCGCCGAGGACGGGGACCGTAATGGCCGGCTCCTTCCCTGAAAGCGGGAACACGGAAGCAACCAGCACACCCCCCCGCTCCACCGTCACTAACGCCGTCGCCTGCCTAAACGGCATTCGCACCTGGATCCGCGCCGTCTCCCCCGGCTCATACCGCCGCTTCTCAGGCAGGAGCTCCATCCGATCGCTGTCATGGACATCGAACCACCACTCTTCCGACCCGGCCACCCAGACCTCCTGGTGGGCTCCGCTCACCCGTCCGTCCTCGCCCGTAAGTGTGGCCTGAAGGACAAGGTTCCCGCTCACCGGCGGCTTCCCCTCGCAAAAGAGGATCCCCTTGGCATTGGTCTCCCCTGCGCAGAGTTCGCCCGCCTTGCGTGTCTCCATGACATGGTCATAGGCATAGAACCCGCCCACCAGGCGCTTCCTGTGGGAGTAGGTCTTCTGCTCGAACAGATCCACACGGACCGGAGAACCGGCCACCGGCTTTCCCGAGAGATCCACCACGGCGACCTGGGCCTTCAACAAATCTTTTGAGGCGGCCCATCCCTCAGGCCGGATACCAACCAATCTGTCGGCAGGCCAGATGGGCACCCGCGTGGAGACGGTCTGCGTCTCGCCGTTCGGGTCCCTGAACTCCATCTCGACCAAAACCTCCTGAGGCGTGGCGGACGAAGGCAGACGGGTAATCGTCGTCCTGGCTGTTCCGGCGGCATCGAGGACCAGCTCCCGGCGCTGATGAATTTTCGGCTTCTTCCTCGCGTCGGGTTCGCCTTCAGTTTCTTCCTCCTCTTCCCTGCCACGCCGGGTGATCCCCTCGCTAATCAGGCCGTTGGAGAAGACAAACCCCTCATACTCCTCAAATGCAGGGGCGCCCCTGGGCCTTATCTGCGCGCGGATCGTCACGGGGTGATTTCTCGCTCCGCCGCCCGCCAGGTACTGGACGCTCAGATCGATGGGGAACCCCGTGGCGGCCACCAGGGGATCGGTAGGAGGCCTGAGGATGGCCTTCATCAGGGGCACCCGGAACTCCTCGACCCGGAACTCGCCGGAGCTCCAGCTTGTGACAACCCACTCATCGTCGGATCTGCCCCGTGCGCGGGAAGCCGGCGCAGACGGCGGCTTCTTTGCCATGCGGGCCGGCGTGACCGTGTAGGTGCCGAGCTTGGCCTCTTTGGGAATGCTCCAGGCGCTCTCGGCCATCCCCTGGGCGTCCCATGTCACGGGGAACTGAAACTTCTCTTCGCTCCCCGCGTGCTGGATGACCACGTGGGTAGGCAGATCCTTTTCCGGGACGGTGGAGAAGCCCCGGAGCGCCTCTCTTCTTAACAGATGTTTCATATGGACCGTCTCGCCCGCCCGGAAGAGGGAGCGGTCAAAGACCGTGTGGGCAATCACCGGCCGCCGATAGCTCACTCCAGGCAGGCGGAAGCGCCAGGGCTCTATTCCTTGATCCCAACTGGTATGGACGAAGCTCAGGTCGTCTTGGGTCTGCGCGATGACGAGGAGGCCTCCGTCCAGTTGGTGGAGAGCCGCACTCTGGCGGTAGTCAGTGAAGTCGTAAGTAGGGTAGCGACACCGGGGGAGGTCCTTGGAGGACGGGAGGCGATCGATCCAGGCGATCCCCTGAGTATCGCTCTCTCCCTGCCAGAGGACCTTCCCCTCGCAATCCTGGACCGTGACATGGGCGCCGGCCACGGGCTTTCCATCATCCAGCGTCGTCACCCAGGCAATGGAGTTTTCCTTAGCCCATTTGAAATGGACAGAGAGGTTCGTCACCAGAGCGGCCGTGGGAACATACATCGGCCGGGGCTTCCCCAGGAGCGCGCTGCCCAGCCTGAGGCTCTCCATCTCTACGATGTACAGACCCGGTTCGTTGAGCGGGATCCCCACGATCTCGAAGGCCTTGGCGCCGTGCGGCTTGGGAAGTTGCACGGTCTTGACGGCGCGCTCAGGCTTGGGGCCGAAGACCGAGGTGTCCCGCTTGGCCATGGCGACCTTCCGGAGCCAGGGGAGGATCTCCGTGCGCTGCTCAGGGGAGATTCTCCAGATCCTCCCCTTGACCTGATCCAGCAGGTCTTTCGCCTTCCCCATGACCCCTTCGCGGTTTTCTTTCTCCACCCGGAGAACACGCGCCATCACCTCGGGTTCCAGGTTCCTGAGCGTGACCGGCAGCGTGGGATCGGCCTTCCACTCGAGGATGCCGAAGCGGGCGGAAAACTTGGCCAGCGGCGGGAACGCCTCGGTCTTGACCTGGAGCGGGAACCGGTCGGCATTCTGAAGCGCGCGGCCGGCATCGTCCGTCAGCCCGGCCGGCACCCGGACCTCAAAGGCCGCTGACTCCGGGAAAGGGCCCTTGAAGATCACGCTCTGGATAAACTGCTCCTTCTCGTGATCCGGCTCAGGCTGCCGGCGCTGTCCCTTGGGGCCGACCAACGCGATACCCCGGGCCTGCTCCCAGGGGACGGGCGCCGTGAACTTCACTTCCATGGGCGTCACGGGGATGCAGGCGGCCCGGGCATGCTCCCGCTCGCAGTGGAACTTTGCAAGGAACGGCTCCCGGACCTTGAAGGGAAGAACTTGGTCCTTCTCCGCTGCCACGCCGCTCAGAGACGCCACGCCCTTTCCCCAGACGAGGTTCACCTTGACTGTGTTCGGGAAGCGCTGCCGGGCCTGGAGAATAACGACGGGCTTACCAGTCCATCTGCTTAAATAGAAACGGTGGCTCTTGAGGATCGCCTCGCGCTCCTCGCCTGTAAAGATACGGACGCCGATCCGCTCCGGGATCCCCTCCACGGTGAAGCTGACATGCTCCAGGAGGGAAGCTTCGGTTGGTTCAGCGTCCAGGATGAGGAGGAAGGCCTGGTCCTCATGGATCTGTTCTGACCCTTGGCGTGGGATCGAGGATCGGATCGCCGGCCCGCCCGTCGAGAAGGCGAACTCCCGCTGGCCGCCCAGGACCTTGCCGGCCAGACTCCTCAGGCCGTCACGGAGCTGGAACGTACAGCGGACGCCGGCCGGAAGGTCGCGGTCAAAGTCATAAGCCCAGTTGCGGCTGTCCACCCAGCGGCCCGCGCCTTTCTCGGGACAGTGGATGTCAAAGGGGTCGGCAATGCGCGGATCGCCCAGGGGGACCATCGGATCGGAGAAGCGCGCGCTCGCCTGGCGGATGTTTTTTACCGTCCCTTGGGGAGCGAACTGCACGACGTGGGGATCGGACACCTCCCCTGTCCATCCCGGCGCAGGAGGCAACAACAGCATGAAACCGGCAAGCCAGCAGGTTAACCGCATCCGAGAACGCATCCCCGCACCCCCTGTGATGGGAGGAAAAAGATACACCGCGTCGCTATTTTAGTCTAAGTAAACTAGGAAAAGCAATTTCCATACGGAGCCAGGTAATGGTCAGCGGATACCGAAGGAGACAGGCGGGGATGAGGAGGAAGAGGAACGCGAGGCCGTATTTGGCGATGATGAACGGCCACCAGATGAGCTCGCCGCTCCCCTGAGCCAGGGCCATCCAGACGACGCCGGGCCCCAGCGCCGCCCACCACTCCGGGAAGCGGGGGATCGGTTTCCGGCCGAAGGATCCCTGCGCCTCATCCTGACCCATCCGTGGGCCTCCTCGGTAGGGACGTCTGCAAGGGGAGAATCAGGAACACACCCCGTATCAGCTCAACAGAAGAAAACCCTCCATGCGACCAGCGCTCGCATCAAATGTTGCAGTATGCTCGCACCCTAGCCGGCGGTTCACTACACCCAAAAAGCAATCCGCAAAACCGGCCCGACCCTTGCGGTACTCGCGAAGCGCAATCCAGGCGGCCGGCAAATCCTCGATCTGAAACTGGCTGGTGCGGAGGATTTGCTCCAGGACGGCAGCGATGGTCTCTTTCGGGTAGCCGTAGGCAGACTCAAGCACCCACACCAGATCGCAAAGCACGATGCGGTTGATCAGGCAGGGCGACTCGCGCGAGCATTCCCTGGCAATAAAACGCGAGGCTTTGTTCGACTGGGCAGAATCGTCCTTGACGAGATACCGAACAAGCACGTTGGTATCAATCCCCTTCACCCCGTTCCTCCCACCCCGTGCGAAGCGTCTCCGACAAGGCCCCTCGTCGCCTTCACCGGGCGTTGCCTGCGATAGAAAAGGCTTCGCACGGGGCCTGCCTCTAGGCCCCGATTGAAGCGAGGCTTCACACGGGGCAAGCCGGGGAGGAATGGAGTATTGGAGAGCGCTTCCTTGGAAGTCGGGATCGACTCGTACCGAGAAGCCTCGCCATTCTCGTAGAGTCTCGTTAGAGTCGAGTCTCGCAGAGTCGAGTCTACGACTGACCGACGAGTCTTCGACATGGCGGGGAGTAACGGGGTTCACAGTCGGCCTCCTCGCCTGCGGACGGCCCGTTTCATCTCCTCCACCGTCACGCGCCGTTTCGGCGGAGGAAGAATCCCCTCAAGATCCGCCGCATCCACCGTGGCGGGGAGCAACACCACGCGACCGTCTTCTTCAACCACGAACTCCAGGCGGTCCCCGGGGTGGAGGTGCAGATGGTCCCTGATCTCCTTCGGGACCGTGGTCTGTCCCTTGCTGGTCAACGTTGTTGCAGGCATATGCCCTCCTTACAATATTTTATAATCCTTACTATATTGGGCTCTTCCGGGAACCGTGTGGGTAGAAATACGGGCTCTTCCGCGGTCTCCTTGTGGTATTGTCTGTGCGGACTCTGGGAGGAGGGTGCGCGATGGACGAGAAGAG
>JACRHK010000203.1 GCA_016217625.1 Nitrospirota bacterium | reverse complement strand
TGGAGGTCGTTGGATCGAATGCCCGTCCGTCTCAGCCTGCCGGAGCGAGAGGGCCGAGAGGAATACCTTGATGAAGCGAGTGGTGAGTGGTGAGTAGGCAAAACTGTTACACCAATCACCAATCACCATTCACCAATTAACGAATGTCCTTGCTTGATCTGATCAAGACGGCGATGGGGACGCTCAGGGGGAACCGCCTGCGGACGGCTTTGGCCCTGCTGGGGATCATTATCGGCGTCGGGGCGGTCATCACCATGATGGCAGTCGGCGCCGGGGCGCGGGCCAAGGTGTCCGAGCAAATCCAGAGCTTTGGCTCAGGGCTCCTGCTGGTCCTGCCGGGCGCGGCGACCACGGGCGGGTTGCGGAGCGGCACCGGCGGGGTGACGACGCTGGTTTACGAGGATGCCGAAGCGATCCGCAGGGAATGCCCGGCCGTCCTGGAAGCCGCTCCTGCCGTGCGCGGGGTGGTGCCGGTGGTCGCCGGCAACATGAACTGGACGACGATCTCCCAGGGGACGACGCCGGAGGTCCAGACTGTCCGTCTGTGGCATGTGGCGCGCGGAAAATTCTTCACCACGCAGGATGTGGAGGGCGCGACCAAGGTAGCGGTTCTGGGCGCAACCGTGGTAGAGAACCTCTTCGGGGGGGATGATCCGGTAGGACAGATCGTCAGGGTCAAGAAGGTCCCTTTCGAGGTCATAGGAGTCATGGAGAAGAAGGGACTCTCTCCCTATGGCGCTGACCAGGACGACATCGTCTTCATTCCTTTAACGACAGCCCAGAAGAAGATCCTGGGGATCACCTATGTCACCTCAATCGTCGCTGCCGCCACCGGGCCGGAGACGGTGTACGAAGCCGAGCGTCAGATCCGCGATCTGCTCAGGCAACGCCACCGGATTCCGCCCGGCGAAGACTCCGATTTCACGATACGCAACTTCACGGAAGGGTTGAAAGCCACGGAGGAGTCGGCGCGCACCCTGTCCATCCTGCTGGGCGCGATTGCGTCCGTCTCGCTCCTGGTCGGGGGGATTGGGATCATGAACATCATGCTGGTCTCCGTCACAGAGCGGACGCGGGAGATTGGCCTCCGGATGGCGATTGGCGCGCGGCCGCGCGATCTCCTGGCCCAGTTCATCCTTGAGGCCCTCCTGCTTTGCTGCCTGGGAGGCTTTGCAGGCGTCGGAGCGGGGATCGGCGCGACCTATCTGCTGGCTTCCTGGGCCGGATGGGACGCCCTGATCACGCCCTTTGCCGTCCTGCTTGCGTTCGGTTCCGCGGCGGCCGTCGGCCTCTTTTTCGGCTATTTCCCCGCCTGGAAGGCTTCGCGTCTTAATCCCATCGAGGCGCTCAGGTATGAGTAGTAGAGTGAGAAGTCAAGAGTCAGAAGTCAGGAGATAGAAGATAGAGGATAGAGGATAGAGGATAGAGGCCAGGAATCAAGAGCCGGGATGCATGAAGAAGACTTTCCCAATTATCGCTGTCGTTGTTGTCCTTGCCGGCTTGGGGATCGCCCTCCTCGCGCGGGAGGCGCCGGTCACCGTCCGCACAGCTCCTGTGGCGCGCGGGGAGTTCCTCGTGACGGTCTTTGCCACGGCGACGGCGACCGTCAAGGCCGACGAGGAGGCGATCTTAAGCGCTCAGCGCGTGGGGCGGATTACCCGGCTCCCCGTCGAGGTGGGGGATGCGGTCAAGAAGGGGGCCATCCTGGTCGAGCTCGACCTTTCGGAGGAGGAGGTCCAGCGGGCCAATGTCCGGGCCCAGGCCCGCGCCGTCCGGGAGGAAAGCGAGAGGACCCTCCAGCGGATGGAGGATCTCTTCCGGCGGGGCTATGTCGCCAGGCAGGAGGTGGATGCGGCGCGCCGGGCGGCTGAAGTGGCCCGCGCCCAGCATGAAGCGGCGGAGCGCGAGATCCGAATCTCCGAGGGGTATTCACGCATTCAGGCTCCCTTCGACGGCGTCATCGCTACGCAGCCTGTGGAAGTGGGCGAGCTCGTTACCGTTGGCAAGCCCATCGTCACGGTCGTGAACCTCGCGCGCCTCTATATCCTGGCGACGATCGATGAGGTCGATGCCGGCCGCATCCACCAGGGCCAGCCCGTCATTGCGCGGCTCGACGCGTTCCCCGATCGCCCGGTCCGGGGATACGTCGACCGGATCGGCGCTGTCGTGACGGGGGGGAAGCTGGAGACGCGGACGTTCGAGGTGTGGATCCGGCCGGCGGAAAAGGATCCCGGGATGAAACCGGGGATGTCGGCCGACATCGAGATCCAAACGGCCCGGGTGCCCGAGACGCTCTATATCCCCACCCAGGCGGTCCTGGAGCGCGGGGGGAAAAAGCAGGTCTATGTCGCCGAAGGCGGGAAGGCGGTCCTCCGGAGCGTGGAGACCGGCCACAGCAACTGGAACTTCACCGAGGTCAAGGCCGGCCTCATGGAGGGGGACCCGGTGGTGGTGACCCCCGATGCCGTCGGCCTCCACGAGGGGGGAAGGGTGAGGGTGGAGTGAGGAGTGAAGAGTCAGAAGTCAGGAGTCAGAAGTCAGGAGGAGAATCCTCCTGCCTGATGCCGGAGGAAGCGAGACGACATGATTGAGCTGGTTCACGTTTCCAAAATCTACCGCATGGGGGAGCAGCAGGTTGCGGCGCTGCGCGACGTGAGCCTGACGATCGCGAAGGGGGAATACGTGGCGATCATGGGGCCTTCGGGATCGGGGAAATCGACCCTCATGCATGTCATCGGGTGTCTGGACCGGCCGAGCAGCGGGTCGTACCGCCTGCTGGGAGAGGCAGTGGGGAACCTCCACGACGATGCCCTGGCGGAGATCCGCAACCGGCGCATCGGGTTCGTCTTCCAGTCGTTCTATCTCTTGCCCCGGTACACCGCGCAGCAGAACGTGGAGCTTCCTCTGCTGTATGCGGGGGTTCTCGCCGCGGAGCGACAGCGACAGGCAGAACACGCGCTGGAGGCGGTGGGGTTGTTCGAGCGCAGGGCCCACCGGCCCGCGGAGCTCTCCGGCGGGGAGCAGCAGCGGGTCGCTATCGCCAGGGCCCTGGTGAACCGGCCGCCCATCATCCTGGCCGACGAGCCGACGGGGAACCTCGACAGCCGGAGCGGGGAGGAAGTGCTGCGGATCTTCGATCGGCTGAATGCCGAGGGGGTGACCATTCTGCTCGTGACCCACGAGCAGGCGGTCGCCGCGCATGCCCGGCGCGTGGTGACGATCAGAGACGGGGACATCGCGGGAGACGAGGCCGTATGAAACGCTTCCCCTTTCGGGAAGAGGTGGTGGCCGCCCTCCAGGCCCTGCTGGCGAACAAGGTGCGTTCGGGTTTGACGATGCTGGGGGTGGTGATCGGCGTGCTGGCGGTGATCCTTCTCGTCTCCCTGGGCCTGGGGGCCCGGGCCTACGTGTTGAAGGAGCTCTCGGGCATGGGGAGCAATCTCCTCGTCATCGTTCCCGGGAAGACGGAGACGAAAGGGGGATTCCACCCCCCCTCGGCAGGAACCATCTACAAACTCACCTATGACGACGCGCTCCATCTGAAGCGTCGGGCCTGGGCGCTTTCGGACGCGGTGCCCATCGTGCTGGGGACGTCGAAAATTAAGTTCAAAAATCTCTCCCGCGACACCACGGTCATCGGCACCACGCCGGGGTTTGAGCAGGTCCGCAACCTCCACGTGGGGGTGGGCAGCTTCGTCCGCCAGGAGGACGTGGACGCGAAACGGAAGGTGGTGGTCCTGGGGCAGCGGGTCCGACGGGAGCTGTTCGGGGAAATAAGCCCCTTGGGCCAGATGGCGACGCTGGGGGATGCGAAGTACCGGGTCATCGGCATCATGGAGCCGAAGGGGGTCTCGCTGGGGGTCGATTTGGATGACGTCATCTTCATCCCGGCGACCAGCGCGCAGGAGCTGTTCGACACGGACCGCCTCTTCGAGATCCTGGCCGCCGCCCGGAGCAAGGAGGAGATGTCCCTGGCGATCCAGCAGGTCCGCGAGGCCCTCATGCGCCGCCACAACCATAAAGAGGACTTCACGATCCTGACCCAGGGGGACATGATCTCCGTCCTGGACCGGCTGCTCACGATCATGACGGGCGTGCTGGCCGGGATTGCGGGGATCTCGCTCCTGGTCGGCGGCATCGGGATCATGAACATCATGCTGGTCGCGGTCCGAGAGCGGACGCGGGAGATCGGGATCCGCAAAGCCGTGGGGGCCCGGCGGCGGGACATCCTCCGGCAGTTCCTCCTGGAGTCCGCCGTGTTGAGCGGCCTGGGCGGCGTGGGGGGGATCGTGTTGAGCGTGGGGATTGCGTGGCTGCTCCCTCTCCTGTACCCCGCCATCCCGATGCTCCTCTCCGCCGAGGCGCTGCTCCTGGCCTTCGGGTTCTCCGTGGCCGTGGGGCTCTTCTTCGGCGTCTACCCGGCCAAGCAGGCCGCCTGGCTCGATCCCATCGAGGCGCTCAGGTATGAGTAGGAAAGTGAGAAGTCAGGAGTCAGAAGTCAAGAGTCAGGAGTGATGGGAAAGACCATTGCAACCACCGGGGCGGTCCCAGGCCCGAG